>CAZHWO010000001.1:0-40299 GCA_964536075.1 uncultured Muribaculaceae bacterium
AAAGATTTTACGGATAACGTCAAAAACAAGGCTTTAGGAGAAGAAGTTCAAAGAAGTATTAAACCGGGGGAGCTATTTGTTAAAATTGTTCAAGATGAGTTAACCTTATTATTGGGTGGTGAAGCTCAAAATATTAACATTAGTGGTAAACCGGCTATTTTAATGTTAGTGGGATTACAAGGTAGTGGTAAGACGACGACAATAGCTAAATTGGCTAGCTTTTTACGTAAAAAATATAACAAAAAACCTTTGATGGTAGCATGTGATATTTATCGTCCAGCCGCTATCCAACAATTAAAACAGTTGGGTAGCGAACTAAATATAGAAGTTTATAGTGAAGAATTAAAAGATGTTAGTATGCTTGCTAGTAATGCTGTTGATTATGCAAAAGAGCATAGTTATGATTATATTTTAATTGATACGGCAGGAAGACTACATATCGATGATAATTTAATGGATGAGCTTGATCAAATTAACAGGGAGGTTAAACCACAGGAAACTTTATTGGTCATTGATGCCATGATTGGTCAAGATGCAATAAATGTTATTAAAGGATTTAATGATAAATTACCATTAACGGGCGTGGTTTTAACCAAACTAGATGGTGATACGCGTGGGGGCGTCGCTTTATCGGTAAGACAATTAACTAATGTACCGATTAAATTTATTGGTACTAGTGAGCATATGGACGGATTATCTTTATTTGATCCAGAGAGGATGGCTAGTCGCATTTTAGGCATGGGAGATATCGTTTCTTTAGTTGAAAAAGCTGGGGAAATTATTGATGAAAAAGAGGCTCTAAGTGCAGCCAAAAAGTTAAAAACTGGTAAATTTGATTTAGAAGATTTCTTAGCTCAAATGAAACAGATTAAGAAACTTGGACCGCTGGAAAATATTTTAAAAATGCTTCCTGGAGCTTCAAAACTAGGTAATATTAATATTGATCCTAAGCAACTAGCGCATATTGAAGCGATTATTTCAGCGATGACTAAGGAAGAAAGAAGGGATCCCATAATTATTAAGGCTAGCCGTAAAGTTAGAATTGCTAAAGGTAGTGGGACTAGTGTCAATGAGGTTAATAGATTATTAGATCAATTTGAAAATATGAAAAAAATGATGAAACAATTTACTAATGGAAACATAAAAATGCCTTTTTAATAGGCAATAAAACCTTTCAATCTGCTTATGGATGAATATGATAAAGCAGATAGGAGGTTTTTAAATGTTTAGAAATCAATGCGATTGTGATCGTCAAAACGAAATGAACGCAAATTTCTTTGGTAGTAATAACACCATTGATAATGATATGAACATCAATGTTGAAATGAATCAAATGGCTACAGCAGGCGGCACAATGACCCCAGGTATTTCTGGTCCAGTTCAACAAAGAACAGTTCAACGTACTTTTGTTCATGAAGTTCCTCATACTTGTCCAATTCATACTACAGTAGTAAACAATCACGTATTTAGACATACATATAGACCAGTATACACTTGTAGCGAACAAAACTGTGTTAGTCATGTACAATGCGGATCTTGCTGTGACTTTAGATGATAAATATCACTCTTTGAGTGATATTTTTTTGTAAACAAATGTCTAATTATTTTCAAAATATTGCTTATAATTAATAATAAGAGTATGCTTAAAATAGGGAGTGTGATATAAGTGATATATCCTTCTATAGATAAATTATTAAATATTGTTGATTCAAAATATCAGTTAGTCCATATAGTGGCTAGAAGAAGTAAGGAAATGTCTAAGGATAATCGCTATCAGCTAAAGTCCTATATTTCCAAGAAAAATATTGGTAAAGCTTTAGAAGAAGTTTCAGAAAACTTAGTTATTATCAAAAATAATTAAGTTTTCTCTTTTTAATTGTTATAATATTAATGGGTGATGAAGGTGGAAATAAAGAGTTTTAAAAAAGAAAAAAATGGTATGTATAAATTAGTTTTAGAAAATCAAAAAGATATGCTTATTAATGAAGATTTAATTATCAAATATAACTTATTAACTAATAAGAAAATTAGTGATTCTTTAAGGGAACAAATAATAGCAGAAAATAAAAAATATGAAGTATACAGTATCGCTTTGAAATATATTAATACCAAATTACGCAGTAAAAAGGAAATAGTCAGTTATTTAAGTAAAAAAGAAATCGACTTACTTTTAATAGAGGAAGTAGTTCAATTATTAGAACATCAGCATTATATTAGTGATGATGTTTATACTACGGCTTTTGTTAATGATCAGATTAATCTAACCAAAAATGGGCCCTTAAAGATTATAAGGGAATTAAAGGCAAGAGGAATAACAGAGAATATCCTTGAAAATAAGATGAATCTGTTTAATGAGAGTCTTATTCAAGAAAGAATAAAATATTTAATTGATAGAAAAATTAAAACCAATAAAAATAAAGGTAGTTATCTTTTAAAACAGAAAATTTTAGATGATCTTATTAATATAGGATATACAAAAGAAGATATTATTAATATTTTAAATGAAACAGATATTGAGGATAATCAAGATATGGCTAAGCGGGAATATGATAAGTTATATAAAAAACTAGCTAAAAAGTATGAAGGACCAGAATTAGAATATCAAATAAGAAAACGACTATATCAAAAAGGTTTTATCAGATAAAAACAAGTAGCCATTAGCTACTTGTTTTATTTCTAGCGCTTATTAAAGCATTATCCATTAATTGTTCATATAAGCTTTTTAAATTATCATCATGAATAACCAAACCATTATTTTCTCTAAATTTCATCATAGCCGTAACTTTTAAAGAATTATCATCAGTTAATTTTTCTTCAGTTAGAGTTTGAATAATCGAATTCTTAACATCCTTTAAAGCTGGCTTTGCTTTTTGATCAACTTTTAAAATAATATGATATCCATAATCAGATTTAACTGGATCAGTGGTATATTTACCAACTTCTAATTTAATAACAGCATTTTCAAATTCTTCAACCATGGATCCAGTATTGAAGTAACCTAAATCGCCACCATTTTCCGCACTACCTTTATCATCAGATAGTTCTTTAGCTAAAGTAGCAAATTCTTCGCCATTATTTAATCGAGAAATAGCTTCTTTAGCTCCCTCTAAGGCTTCGTTTTCGGCCTTAGTTTTTTCTTCATCGGTCACGGTATCTGTTACAGCGGGAGTTATTAAAATATGACTGGCTTTAATATCACCAACGGTTTTTTCTGCATAATATTCATTGATTTCTTTATCAGTAATGGTACTTTTTACATAATCTTCAATAGCTAAATTACGTTTATAATTTAAAGATAAGTATTCTTTAAATTTGGCTTCAGTTGATATACCATAATAGTATTCAATATATTGTTCAAAGGTTACCTGAGTACCGTATTGTGAAGTAATTGATTCTTTAATACTTTTGATTTGTTCACTAATAGATTTTGTCTCTTCATTGGTAGTCGTATATTTCTTATTTAGTAAATAGGTATCAATAGTATCTACAAGCATGCTACTAGCATATTTATCGGTTAAATCTTGATAAAAATCCTCGACCGTTATATTGCCATCCTTAAATTCAAAAATGACCTCTTGACCATTCTTTAATTTAGGCACTTTACCACATCCAGTAGCCAAAATCATTACTAATAAACCTAATAGAATTTTTTTTGTTTTGTTCATGTTATCCTCCTTCAAAAACTATAGATATATCATAGCAATTATTTAGTTAAAATACAATAATTAAAGATAAATTTTCATATTGCCTAGAACATTATGTTTTTATTTCCATAAAATATTGTGAACTAGAAAAAAAGGAGGAAATAAGTATGGGTAATTATGTATCTTCATCTGCTATCGTTCTAGTATTGTTCATTTTATTAGTAATCATACTAGGTGCTTATATCTAATATAAAGGAGGTGTAGTTATGTCTTGTCAACCAAATCCATGTCCACAATCTAATGGATATATTATTATAATTGTATTATATATTTTATTAGCTATTATATTAGGTGCAGCGATTTGTTGCTAAAATAAAAAGAGGTTAATCCTCTTTTATTTGTTGGTATATTTGTGGGACATCTAAAAGTATTTTTTTATTGAAATGGTGATTTAATTCATCATTTTTATATCGTGGTGTTAAATGAAGATGGTAGTGTTTAATGTCTTGACCATAATCATTATTTTGGCAGATAGTTAAACCGTCACATTGCAACTTTTGTTGAAATAATAAATATATCTCTTTGGTAATATGATTAATATGGTTTAATAACGGTTCAGGCATATCCATGATGTTTTCGTAATGCTCCTTAGGAATAACTAAGGAATCACCATTGGTACTGGGATGAATATCTAATATAACAATTATTTGTTCATCTTCAAAAATTTTATAACTAGGAATTTGTCCTTGAATAATTTGACAAAATAAACAATCCATAAATTTCCTCCATTTTAATTATAATTAATTTAAATCTTTTAGTCAAAATAAAAATGCTTAAATAAGCATTTTAGTGAATATCTGCGAATATCCATAAATATTATGAAAAAAAAACAAAAATTTATGCATAAAAAGAAATTAGCTGATTATAATATTAATGTAGCGATGAAGCTACAAAAAAAGCCCAGGTTAATCCTGGGTTTTTATTGTTTATTAAGGAAAAAAGTGATAAAATATGTGTTGGTGAAGCAAAATGAAAATAATTTTAAAAGATGTGAGTGCAGTTATAGGCGAAAAAAAAATTTTAGATGCTTTTAATTTAATGATTAATAGTGGTGAGATCCACGCTATTATGGGTCCAAATGGCGTAGGCAAAAGTACCTTGTCAAAAATTATTATGGGTGATAAGGATTATGACATTATTAGTGGTGATATTTTAATTGATGGAGAAAGTATTTTAACGTTATCAACGGATGAAAGATCAAAATTAGGAATATTTTTAGCGATGCAAAACCCTATCAGTATTGAAGGCATTACCAATAGTGAATTTTTAAAAACGGCGATCAATGCTCGAAGAGAAACGCCCGTTAATTTATATAATTTTATTAAAGATCTCGAAATAGCAGTAGCTGATTTAGCTATGCCTTTAGATATGGTTCATCGAGCTATCAATCAGGATTTTTCCGGTGGTGAACGTAAAAAAAATGAAATTCTGCAAATGAAAATGTTACAGCCAACTTTTATTATTTTAGATGAAATTGACTCGGGTTTAGATATTGATAGTTTGAAGATTGTGTGCCAAAATATTAATAATTATATGAAGGAACATCCAGAGACGGCAATTCTTATAATTACTCATTATCCACGTATTTTAGAATATTTGCATCCTGATTATGTCCATGTGATGATGGATGGGAAAATAAAAGAGACGGGGGATATTAATTTAGCTAAAAAAATTGAAAAAAGTGGTTATGGTAAGGCTAACACATTAAGTGAAGAGAACATTTATGAATAAACTAATATTAGATAAAAAGATATTTAATGATATGGTCATTAAGGAAGATTCAGAAATTTATTTTAGTAATATAGAAATAGATGATCTCCAGATTGAAATTAAGGATAATGTTAAAGTAATAATTAATAGTTTTTGTAATAATATTAGTCATAGGATAAGGTATATTTTAGGTTCAAAGGCCTCTTTAATAGTTAATAAGTTAAGTGTTAATGGTAATGATGATATTAAAGTTTTATTAGAAGGTGAAGGTGCTACAGTTAAGTACTATTATGCTCATGTAAATAGTCTAGATTCTAGGTATAGTATTAGCGTTTATCATCATAATAAAATGACATCCAGTCATCTATTTAATCATGGCATATGTCTAGATCAGCATAAGTTATCTTTTCTAGTTAATGGATATGATATAAAAGATAATTGGGAAACCATAATTAATCAGGATAATAAGATAATATGTTTAGAAGATAATAAAGCTAGCATCGAACCTAATTTATATATTAATAATAATGAGGTTGAAGCTAATCATTCAGCCTATATTGGGAAATTTAATAAAGATATAGTTTTTTATTTAATGACTCGTGGCTTAACTAAAGAGGAAAGTTATAGATTACTAATAAAAGCCTTTTTGATTGGCGATATGGATATTGATTATGAAGTAAAAAATACTTTTCTACAAGTTATAAAAAATATTAAGGAGTGAAGAGATGAATCGTGACGACTTTGAGATTTTAAAAACCAAAATAGTTTATTTTGATAATGGGGCTACAACCCTAAAACCAAAACCAGTGATTGAAGCAATGGATGAATACTACAACAAATATACAGCTAATGCTCATCGAGGAGATTATGATAATAGTTATAAAGTAGATACCATGTATGAAGAAGCTCGAGATAAAGTAAAAAAATTAATTAATGCTCATAGTCCCAAAGAAATTATTTTTACTAAAGGAGCAACAGAATCACTAAATATGATTGTTTTTGGTTTTATGGAACAGTATTTACAAGCTGGGGATGAAGTTTTGTTAAGTAAAGCGGAACATGCTTCGAACGTTTTGCCTTGGTTGGAGTTAGAAAAAAAGATGGGTATTGTGGTAAAATACATACCATTAGATGAAAACCATGAAATATCGATAGATAACGTTAACCAGAGTATTTCCGATAAAACTAAAGTTATTGCTCTTGCTCATATAACGAATGTAGTAGGTGATATTAGACCAATAAAAGAGATTATTGATTTAGCGCATGCTAAGAATATTTTAGTCGTAGTAGATGGGGCTCAAAGTGTCCCACATATAAAAACAGATGTTCATGGTGATGATATTGATTTTTTAGCCTTTTCGGGTCATAAAATGTTAGGGCCAACAGGTATTGGGGTTTTATATGGTAAAGAAGCACTACTAGAAAAAATGAAACCACTTAATTATGGGGGCGGAATGAATAGTAATTTTGATAGTACTGGGACCACGGAATATAAGGATTTACCTTATCGTTTAGAAGCTGGCACCCCTAATATTGCTGGGGTTATTGGTTTAGGCAAAGCTATTGATTATATTAATACCATAGGTATTGATAAAATTCATGAGCATGAGTTATCTTTAAAAAGATACTTAATAAGTAAATTAGAAAAAATGCTAAACATTGAGGTCTATAATGATCATAGTGAAAGTGGCATTGTGGCTTTTAATGTTAAAGATGTTTTTAGTCAAGATACTGCAAGTTATTTAAATCATTATAAGATTTGTATTAGAGCAGGCAATCACTGTGCTAAAATTTTAAAAGATGAATTAAACATTAATAATACCTGTCGGATAAGTTTTTATCTATATAATACGAAGGAGGAAGTTGATTATTTAATAAATCATTTAAAGGATGTAAAAGATATATTTAAAATAATTATATGAGGTTAATATGAATAGTGATTTAAAAAGAGAAATAATAGTAGATAATTATCAACATCCCTATCATCGAGGGCTAGTGGATAATCAAGATTATATTAAGATAAATAGTAATAATGAATCATGTATTGATAATCTAGATATAATGGTCTATATAGAAAATGATATTATTAAAGATATTGTTTTTGATGGAGAAGCTTGTGCGATATCAACATCAGCTACTTCCATAATGATAAAGACCTTTATGGGTAAGAGTATATCAGAGGCTAATAAAATTATTGAGAACTATGAAAAAATGGTTAATGAGGAACCTTATAATAAAGATGTTTTGGCAGAACTTAATGTTTATGAGGATATATACAAACAACCAAATCGTAAAAAATGTGCGTTGCTACCAATTAAAGCCTTAAAGAAAGCAATAGATAACCGATAGAAATGTGGTGATAAGATGGATGTTATAGGGATAAGTAAAGATAATGTTAAAATAATTTCCAAAGTTAAAGAAGAAGAAGCGTGGTTAACTAATTACCGTTTAGCAAGTTTGGAATATTTTAATAATCTGGCTATGCCATCTTATGGACCAAAAGTAGATATTGATTTTGATAAAATTATTTATTATCGCGGTAATAATGGAGGCATTCAAAGAGATTGGAATAATATTGATGAAAATGTTAAAGAAGAACTTGAAGGTTTAGGGGTTTTAGAAAGTGAATGTCACCTAGATGGCATTGGTGTTCAATATGAAAGTGAAGTAATTTATCATAATATGATAAAAGAGCTAGAGGAAAAGCAAATTATTTTTACTTCTATTGAAGAAGCTATAAAGAAATACCCGGCATTAGTAAAGAAATACTTTGGTACTATTGTTAGTAACAATGATAATAAATTTGCCGCTTTAAATGGGGCAGTATTTAGTGGGGGTAGTTTTATTTATATCCCGCCATATACAAAATTAAATCGACCATTACAAAGTTATTTTCGTATCAGTAGTCGCAATATGGGCCAATTTGAAAGAACTTTAATTATTGTTGATGATAATAGTGAATTACATTATGTGGAGGGTTGCACGGCACCGACATATAGTGATGCTAGTTTACATGCAGCAGTAGTGGAAATTTATGTGGGGAGAAATAGTAAATGTCGTTATTCAACGATTCAGAATTGGGCTACTAATGTTTATAACTTGGTAACTAAACGAGCTTTAGTTATGGACAATGGTCTTATGGAATGGATCGATGGGAATATTGGGTCTAAAGTAACGATGAAATATCCGGCTTGTATCTTAAAGGGAGATAATGCTAAGGGTACCTGTATAACAATCAGTGTTGGATCAACTAATCAGGAACAGGATACAGGAGCTAGAATGATTCATTTAGGCAAAAATACTAAAAGTAATATTATTTCTAAGAGTATTAGCAAAAACGGTGGTAAGACTACCTATCGTGGTAAAGTTGATATAAAAGAGCAAGCTTTAAATAGTGAAGCCTTAGTAAAATGTGATACATTAATTCTAGATGATATATCTTCTAGTGATACAGTGCCTGCTAACATTGTTAGAAACGAAAGTAGTTCTCTTAATCATGAGGCAACTGTTTCTAAAATTGATGAAGCAAAGCTCTTTTATCTAATGAGTCGAGGACTTACCAAGGATCAAGCTTCCGAATTAATTGTTTTGGGTTTTATTGACAAATTTAAAAAAGAATTACCAATGGAATACGCGGTTGAATTAAATCAATTATTAAAAAAAAGTTTGTAAAAGTTATAAAATAATCTTTTATATAGAAGACCTGTCAAAGAAAAAGACTTTTTGATAAAGAAAAAAAGTCTTTTTTAATTTCTTTAATTATGGGAAAAGACCTATCTCTGATTTGAACTTTGTGTTTATCTATTTTAATATTAAAGTGAAAGGAGGAAATATATGCTTAATCAAATTGTGCTTGTTGGTCGGTTAGTAAGAGATCCTGAGATTCATAGTACAGAAAAAGGTAAAAAAGTCACAACTATTACTTTAGCAGTGCCCCGCAGTTTTAAAAATATAAATGGTGAATATGAAACAGATTTTATTGATTGCGTCCTTTGGGAAAATATGGCTGTTTCAACTACTGAGTATTGTCAAAAAGGAAATATCTTAGGTGTTAAAGGAAGAATTCAGACAAGAACTGTGGAAAATGAAAAGAAAGAGAAAAGGTATTTGATTGAAGTGATTGCTGAGAAAGTAACATTTTTATCAAGTAAGAAAGCAGATGAATAATCTGCTTTTCATCTAAGGAGAACAAATGAATTATTATAACGAAATAAAAAATAAAATAATTGATAATGAATTTTATCAAAAAGCAAAAGATTATGCAAAAGAAAGAAACACAGTAATTACATACTTTGAAATAGGGAAGCTATTATATGAAGCAGGAGGTAAATATGGTGAATCAATAATACAAAAATATTCAGAAAAATTAATAAAAGAAGTAGGAAGTAAATATAACAAAAGAACTTTATTTAGAATGAGACAATTCTATAAAGTATTTAGTAATGAAAAAGTGTCGCAATTAGCGACACAATTAAGTTGGTCACATTATACTGAGTTATTGTCATTAAATGATGAAACAAAAATATTATATTATTTAAATATATCAATTAATCAAAATTTAAGTAGAAATCAACTAAGAAATAAAATTAAAAACAAAGAGTATGAAAGACTAGATCAGGCAACAAAAGATAAGTTAATCAAACAAGAAGAAATAGAAGCACCAGACTTTATTAAGAATCCAATATTTATAAAAAACAGATTAAACTATGATGAATTATCGGAAAAACTACTAAAGAAACTTATATTAGAAGATATAAATAATTTTTTAACTGAATTAGGTGAAGGTTTTAGTTATATAAAGAACGAATATAAAATTAAACTAGGAGATAGATATAATTACATAGACTTACTTCTTTATAACATAGAATATAATTGTTATGTAGTGGTAGAACTTAAAATAACTGAGTTAAAGAAAGAACATATTGGTCAAATAGAAACATATATGAATTATATAGATAAAAATATAAAAAAAATAAATCAAAATAAAACAATAGGAATTATAATAGTTAAAAAAGATAATAAATTTATAATGGAATATTGTAGTGATGAAATAATATTATCAAAAGAATATTTATTAATATAAATATGATATAATATTGTTGTGAGGTGCACTTATGATAAAAAAAGACTGTAATTGTTGTAACTACATTGATAACTTTAAGTATATTTTGTTTGAAAACGATACTTGTGTTTGTATTGCTGATGATAACAATATTTTAATAGGTGCATGTTACATTATACCCAAAGATCATAAAGAAAGTCCATTTGATTTATCTAATAAAGAATGGTTAGATACAAAAAAATTAATTGATATTGTAAAGGATTATTTAGATAAAAAATACAAACCTGACGGATATAACTTAGGATGGAACATTGGACAAGTAGGAGGTCAATTTGTATTTCATTCACATTTACACATTATTCCTAGACATAAAGATGAACCTCTAGCAGGTAAAGGGGTTAGACATTGGATCATGCAAGAAGAAAATAAGAGACCTAATATATAATTAATAAGATAATTAGTCGCTATCTTTTGGTTATACCTAATGGCTTTAATTGGTGTTAAAGGAAGAATTCAGACAAGAACTGTGGAAAATGAAAAGAAAGAGAAAAGGTATTTAATTGAAGTAATTGCTGAGAAAGTAACTTTTCTATCTAGTAAGAAAGAAACAGAGTAAAATCTGTTTTTTTTATGTGATATAATTCTATTGAGGCGATATTATGGGAATATTTATTTATGCATCTACTGCTACAGGAAAAACAACTGTTACAAGTAAATATAAAAATATAATTGACATGGAATCAACTTTATATAAATATTTAGATGTCATAAGAGAAGACGAAGAATCAAAAGGAACCTATAAAGCAATAAATAAAGGATGGCCGCAAAATTATTTTGAGGCCTTAAATGATGTTAAGGATAAGTATGATTATATTTTAATAGCAGATGAAATATGTGATGATTTTATTCATTCAAATAATTATAAATATTGGAGAGTTTATCCAAAACTGGATTTAAAAGAAGAATATATTGAAAGATGTAGAGTAAGGGGAAACAACGAAGAGTTTATTTATTGGTATTCAAAGTTATGGAACGAATGGTATTATAAATGTAAAAATGATCATTTTGCTTTAAAACATATTGAATTAAACAGCGGACAATATTTAGAAGATGTTTTACCTAATTTGAAATAATTTATTTTGTATCACCAAAAACTATTAATAAATGTTAAAAGAAGAATTTAGTCAAGAAATGTTGAAAACGAAAAAATAAAAAAAGTATTATATTGAAGTATTAGCGGAAGAAGGTACTTTTCTATCAACCAGTTGTTTTGTTTGCAAAGTGATTGTTTTGGTATTATAATATGGGTAAATACATAAGGGAGGTTTGGATATGTATAAATTATCATGGTGGGATATATCAGTATGTGCCTTAATTTTAGTTAATGAAAAAACAGATAGGCGAATGGTCGCTTTAAATGATGTTGTTGAGTATCAAGAGTTATTATATCAACAATCTTTAAAAGATGGTGTAAGTATTGATATAGAATTAACGACAGCTGATTATCAAAGATTTCTTGATAGATCTAAAAAAATGATTGCAGTAATTGATCATGGGGAAGCAGTAGCTATGTTACCACCTGTTACTGCGGAAGATTTAAGACAAACATTTTTAACTTCTATTCCTGAAAATGTTCAATCTTTATTAACTAGTAAAGAAGTTCAGGAAAAGCTGATTGCTAAACTTACAAATCATCCAAAGTTAGAAGCTAAACTAAGAAAGGTTGAAGATCGTTTTATTGGGGCTCAAGAGAGAAAAGTAGCGCAGTTGGAAATGAAATTAGCAAGCGAAAGGAATATCCTTATTGATTGCTATGGTAATATTCCAAGAACAGTAAATACTGAAAGTAGTTCAGCTTCTATTGATGTTGCTGGACCAATTACTCGCGCATTTCGTGTTCCTCGTGAATATTTGATTGAACTTGCCGGTCAAACTTGCGATCCTAAAGCTGTTCAAAAGACAAAGAAAATCGCTGATGAATTTGCCAAAAAGAATATTAAAAATATAAAATAATGATTATAAAATTAGTTAATGCACTAATTTTTTTATGAAAATAACAATAAAATGTTGAAAAATGTAAATAAATACTGCAAAATATACAATATTATTCAATTTATTGTATATTTTTTAATAAAATAATGTATAATATAATGTAGGAAGGTGGTAGCATGGAACCATATAAAGCACCGTTTTTACCAATAAATTATAAACTTGATAAGGGAACCATAAAACTCTTAGGCCAGGCCAATGAACGATATGGGCAATATAAATCATTATTAAAAATGTTTAAATTTGATCAAAAATATTTTCTTGATTCATTAGTATTAGGAGAAAGTATTAGATCTTCTAGAATTGAAGGAACCCAAATATCACAAGATGATATGTACTATATGGATTATAAAGAATCTAATGATAACATTCAAGAAGTAAAAAATCTCAAGAAAATGTTAGAATATGCTAATAGTGAATTAAAAAATAGAGAGTTTAGTATCGATTCAATAAATTTGATGCATAAGATTTTATTATCTGGGGTCAGAGGGAAAGATAAAAAGCCCGGTGAAATAAGAAAAATTCAAAATTATATTGGCTTAAGAGGATTAGGAAAAGAAGGAGCAACATTTGTTCCCCCAATTCCAGAGGATGTTCCTGGATTGTTAGATAATTTAATAGAATATATGAATCAATTATATGATGAAGAAGCTTTAATAAAAGTAGCCATATCGCATGTCCAATTCGAGTCCATCCATCCATATAATGATGGTAATGGAAGAATGGGGAGAGCATTAATTACATTACAATTAGCAAAATTAAAAAATGATGCTCCTATTTTGTTTGTATCTGAAATAATTGAATTATTTAAAGCCAATTATTACAATGCTTTAAACGAATGCCGGAATGGTAATATAGATGGTTTTATAAGATTCTTTTTGCAATGTATTACTGATCAATGTACTAGAAATATTAATAGGATAGAAAAAATTAATAAAGTGTACGATGAGGATCAAAAAATAATTAAAGAAAATATCAAGGGGACTATTATTCTTAATATGCATCCGTTGATGATGAAAAAAATAGTATTTACAGCAAACGAAATGGCTGAAGAATTAAATGTGCATATTAATTCTATTAATTTAATTTTAAAAAAATTAGTAAGATTAAATATTGTTGAAAAGGAAAAAAAGCCAGGAACCAACCGAATTACTTATAGATATATTAAAGTGTATGATACGTTTGTAGAACAACTATAAAATACAATATCTTTTGAATAGGAGTTTTTATGAAAAATATAATAGAATCTTTAAAAAATAGTGGTGTTATTATAAAGGATGAAAATCATGTTTATATTGATGATACGGTAACAGTTGGTGAAGGAACGATTATTTATCCTAATGTATCATTAAGGGGAAAAACCACCATTGGTAAAAATAATATTATTGATATGAATACCATTATGGAAGATACAGTGATTGGTGATAATAATAGTATTATATCTTCAGTCATTCATAATAGTCAGATAGGTAATAATAATGAGATTGGACCTTTTGCTCATATTAGTAAAACGACTATGATTAGTGATCAAGTGATAATAGGCAATTTTGTAGAGGTGGTTAGATCGAAGATTGATTCGGAGGTTAAAATAAAACACTTATCCTATGTTGGAGATGCATATATAGAAAAAGGAGTTAATATTGGGGCGGGAACAATTATTTCTAATTATTCAGTTAAAAAAACTAAAGATAGGACCCATATAAAAAAGAAGGCTTTTATTGGTAGTAATAGTTGTTTAGTTGCGCCTATAACCATTGGTGAAGGGGCTGTAGTGGCGGCTGGCTCAACTATTACTAATAGTATCAAGGACAATTCTTTAGCTATTGCCCGCATGCGTCAAATTGAAAAGGAGAATTATTACCAAGATAAAAACTGAATATTTTTAAAACTTGAAGTTTCTAGTTAGTTAACTTGCAACAAAAATAGTCTATCTTTCTTTATAATTAAGATTGATAAGACTGTGAGGCGATGTAAGATGTTATTTTCTAAACGTTTAAAGGAACTTCGGAAGAAAAATAATATGACGCAATCAGATTTAGGAAAATTAATTAATGTGACTAAGGTAAGTATATGTGGATATGAAAAAGGGAGTAGAGCTCCAACCATTGAAACATTAATGGATTTAGCTGATGTTTTTAAGGTGGATATTAATTATTTATTAGGTTATGATAGTTATGTTGTTAGCGACTCAGAAAAAGAAAATTATATGGCGGTTGCCAATGATGAAATTGAATTAATTAAAGAATTAAGGAACCATATAGATTTGTATAATAAAATTATAGAAGATCCGAAAAGGATGTTAGAGTTTATGGAAAAGAAAGTAAGATAATGTTATTTATCTTATTTTTTGTTATAATATAGTTGGAGATGATATTTATGAACATTAAGGAAATTATTTATAAAAAAGAACAGGGACTTTCTCTTTCAAAAGAAGAGCTTGCTTTTGCTTTTAATGGTTATTTATTTGATAAAATTAATGATGATGAAATGACTCTTTTATTAAAAGCTATATGTCAAAAAGATATGAATGATGAAGAGGTGTTTAATTTAGTTGATATATACGTTAATAGTGGTCAAAGATTAGATTTGAGCAATATTGAAGGTATTAAGGTTGATAAACACTCAACTGGGGGAGTGGGAGATAAAACGACTTTAATTATTGGTCCTATTGTAGCAGCGCTTGGTTTAAAATTTATTAAAATGAGTGGTCGAGGATTGGGACATACAGGTGGAACCATTGATAAGTTAGAAAGTATTCCCGGTATTAATATTGCTTTAAGTGAACAGCAAATTATAAAACAGATTCAGGATGTTGGTATGGTCATAACTTCACAAACAAGTGATTTGGTACCATTAGATGGGAAAACTTATGCTCTAAGAGATGTGACGGGAACAGTAAAATCAATACCTTTAATAGCTACTTCAGTCATGAGTAAAAAAATCGCCACTGGGACTTCCAATATTGTTATTGATATTAAGTTAGGTAATGGGGCTATAATGAATAATCTGGAGGAAGCAACTAGATTATCCGATTTAATAATCAAAATTGGTGAGCGTTATCATTTAAAGGTAAAAACTATTATAACCGATATGAATCAACCGTTAGGTGATAATATTGGTAATAGTTTGGAGGTTATTGAAGCAATGGAAACTTTGCAGGGGAAACCGGGTTATTTAAGGGATCTGTGCATTGAATTAGCTGCCAATATGGTTAGTATGGGTAAAAATATTACCTTAGAACAAGCCAAGAAAGAAGTTATACAGGTTTTGGATAATCATCAGGCTTATCAAAAATTTGTTGATTTTGTCCAATATCAGGGTGGTAATTTAGCTAGCGTTAGAGTTAGTGGTATAGTTAAAGAGGTTAAGTCTCCTAGCGAAGGAATAATCGATAATCTAAGTGCTTTGGAAATGGGAAAATTGGCAGTTAGAATAGGAGCTGGCCGAAAAAACAAGGGCGATACGATTGATTATACAGTAGGTATAAAGTTAAAAAAACATGTTGGTGACCATGTTAAAGTGGGTGAAACACTAATGGAATTATATTTAGCTTCAGAAAATATTGTCTTTGATATTAATAAAATAGTGATAATAAAATAACAAGGTTCCATCCTTGTTATTTTTTTCCTTCAATAAATTTAACATAATATTCATCAAAGGTAATGTTATGTTCATGAATATAGTTGGCTATTTCTTTACCTACATAGCGGTAATGCCATGATTCATATACATATCCCGTAATAAATTCTTTACCTTTTGGATATCTTAAAATAAAGCCATATTTATAAGCATTATTTTGCATCCAGGTGAATTCATTGGTTGTTTCAAATTTGTTATAGCTTATTTTACTGTTATCAACGTCAACACTTAATCCAGTTTGATGTTCTGAATGCCCTGGTCTAGCGGTATCTTTATCGGTAGCTTCCACCCCGTTTTGTTGGACATAGCCATTATAAAGATTTTCTTGTTTAGTATAACTACGATAGGTTGACATAGCACGAATAGTATAACCTTCTTCTTTAGCGGTTTTAGCCAATTCTTCAAAGGCTTCTTTAGCATTTTCAACTAGATACATTCCGCCAATTGAATAAGTAAGACTGATTTCTTTTAGGTTATTTGGTTTATAATCTTTAGGTAATTTTATATATTTATTGGCAATAACATAGATAGTATCTAAGTAAGGGCTCTCTTTAATATTGGAATATAATGGTTGATCAATGCCAATGTTAACATAGGTAATAATATTTTCTAACGTTTCATTCGGACGAGCTTCTTTATAGACGATATAACGATCTAAATAATTTTTATTAAAATAGTCTAGTTTTTGATTAATGCTATTTAATTTTAGCAACTTTTCTTCTTCAGGACTTAATTCTTTAACTTCTTCTTTGGGTTCTTGTATATTTTCTTTTTCTGGCTTTAATTCTTCGACCTTTTTCTTAGTTCCTTGCCAAAGAAAAAAAAGACTCCCCAGCATAAAGATAGTAATAACTACTTTTAAAAAAGTTTTCATAAAGTACCTCCCTCTAATGTTATGTCTTGATATGGTAATTATATCAAAAAAAAGATAATAATGCTAATGATAATCGCATATTTATTACTAGGGTGGTTTAGTTTGAAAAAAATAATAATATTTCTTACATTATTGGTGATATTAATACCTCTTAAAGTTAAGGGAGCAGAATTAATTGTTAATGCTAGAAGTGGGATCTTAATTGAGACTAGTAGTGGCCAAATTATTTTCGAGAAAAATAGCAATGAAAAACTTAGTGTAGCATCAATGACGAAAATGGTGGCACAGGTTCTGATTCTAGAGAATATTGAATCAGGTAATTTAAAATGGGAAGAAAAAATTAAGGTAAGTGAAAATGCTGCTAACATGGGGGGATCACAGATATGGTTGCAACCGGGTGAAATAATGACCGTTAGGGATTTATTTAAAGGAATATCCATGGCTAGTGCTAATGATGCCACAGTAGCTTTAGCTGAAAGAATTGCCGGAACTGAAGAAAAATTTGTTGCGATGATGAATGATAAGGTCAAAGAACTTGGACTTACTAATACTAATTTTGTTAATCCAACAGGATTAGATGAGGATAATCACTATTCAACAGCTTATGATTTAGCCATTATAGGCAGAGAATTATTAAAGCATGAACAAATATTGAATTTTTCTTCAGTTTATGAAGATTATTTAAGACAGGATACAGATAATAAATTTTGGCTTGTCAATACTAATAAACTAATTCGTTTTTATGAAGGGGCTGATGGATTAAAGACTGGGTTTACTGATGCTGCGATGTATTGTATGGCGGTAACAGCTAAGAGAGATAATATGCGTTTGTTAGCTATAGTTTTGGGGGAACCGACGGGAACAATAAGAAATAATGAGACAACCGGCTTAATGGATTATGGTTTCAACCTATATACTGTTGATGGTTTGAATAGAAAAAATGAAATTATTAAAGAAATTAAATTAGATAAAGCTAGTATTGATAAAGTAGGGATTATGCTTTTAGAAGATGTGTCAATCTTAAGAGAAAAAGCGGCGGAAAAAATAAATTACCAAACTGAATTAAAATTGGATTCTTTCAATATTCCGGTAAAAAAAGGTGATGTAGTAGGTAAATTAGTCATTAAAAATGGTGATACAATACTTCAAGAGGTTCCGGTAACAGTAACAGAAGATGTTAACTCAGCTACTTTTTTAAACCTCTTCTTTAAAAATATGCGTAATATTATTGTTGGGCAGATTAATATTTAAAATTATGATCAAAAAATTTAGGTGTAAAAGAAAAATAAAGTAATAATACTATTGAGGTGATCTACTTGAAAAGACTCATTGTATTGTTACTTTTTTTATTTTGGCCTTTAAGAATAGAAGCGTTGGTAAAATATCGCTTATATCAGGAAGAAAAGATATATAGTAATGATTATTATATTGAGGGAGAAAATGATGCTAGCTTTCCCAATAAGAGTGCTGTTTATACTACGGAAACTAGTGATTGGTTAGAAGAGATACCAGGCTTAAAGATGAATCGGATTATTCAATCAAAAACCGAAAAGGTAAATAAAGAACAAGTTAGGTATATTCGTCTTTATAATATAAAAGCTGATATCATCCGTTTTCGTCTTAGTAGCATAGAAGTTTATCTTAACGGAATTAGGACAGGTATTAATCTGTCGGCAAGCAATTTTCCGCAGGAAATATATGACAATATTCCAGGTTATAATGATAATGATATAAAAAGAACCCTTTTCCAATATCAATTAAAATTTATCTTAATTGATTTAAAAGAGTTATATAATTACCAAGACGTTAGCTTAAAACTTTCTTTTAATGGAATCGAAAATGAACATTATTATTTTGAGATATTAGTTAATGATAGTGGGAAAAAAGAAGATGTCGTTTTTACTAAAGTAGTTGATGAAAATCTTAATGGCAGTTATGAGTTATGTCTAGATTTAGATCAGGATTTTACTGAACAAATTTATTACCAAGATCTCTATAGGTATACAGATATAAAATATAAATATTATAGGTTACAAAGGAATTATTTAGATGGTTATTATGTTGATGTAATCCCCGGCTATTTAAAAGATGAAAATGATTATTTAGAAATAGAAGAAACAACTAACTTGTCTAATGAAATAGATGATAATCAGGAAAGGAATCTAAATCCTATTAATAATAATGATACTTTTAAAGAAAATATTTCATCTATATTCTCCCAAAATAATGAAGAGCAAACCGCCAAAGGTCAATTAATTAAAGAAAGTAATGAATTAGTCCCGCTAAAAATAGCTAAGCAAAAAAATGATACCCATATTAAAGAAAAATTCCCTTTTAAAAGGTTATTACTCATTATTCCTTTTATAATTGGGACTTTAGTAATTAAAATTGTCGAACGAAAAAATAATAAGGTTTTGTCGAATCAGTATAAAAATAAATAAAATAGTTCTATATTTATTTAACGAGGTGAATTTAGTGTTAAAAATAAATATGGAATTTCGTAAAGGGGTTTTATTTTTACGACTTATTGGTGATCTTAATCACCATTCTTATAAATATTTAAAAACAGAAACAGACAATCTAATAAATAATGTGGGTATTAAATATATGATTATTAATTTAGCAGAGATCAATAGTATTGATAATTTCGGTTTGCGACTACTGGCTCGTCTTTACGATGATATTACTAATAATCAAGGAACTTTTATTATTTGTGGAGATAATCAGAAAATAAATAAACAGAAATTAGTTAAAATAGGTTATTACAACATTTCAGAACTAAGGGCTCTAAAAATGGTCAATATATGAGGAGATATTATGGCAAAGGATATGGATTTCGTATTAAAATATGAAAATTTAGTATACGCAATTATAAAGAAGATGGGTAATTACAATGATTTTGATGATTTATATCAGGTAGGAATGATGGGTTTAATCAATGCTTATAAGAATTTTGATGATAGTTATAATGTTAAGTTTTCTACATATGCATATATTTATATTGTTGGTGAAATAAAAAAATACATAAGAGAAAATAAAAATTTAAGGATTAATCAAGAAACGTTAAGATTAAAAGCTTCCATTAATAAAGCTAATGATCTTCTTACGCAAAAATTAATGCGGAAACCAACCAGCACGGAATTATCGTCATTTTTAGGAATAGGCGAACAGCAAATAGAGGAAATTTTAGGATTAACGCAGTACACTAAGAGTTTGGATTATTTATTAGAAGATGATATTTGTTTATATGATTTTGTTAAACATGAAGAAAAGGGTTATAGTGGTGAAATTTTAGACTTAAAAAATGAATTAAAAATCTTAAGCGATCGTGAAAAGTTTTTACTTAGAGAAAGATATTTTAACGATACAACCCAAAGTGATTTATCAAAACGATTAGGTATAAGTCAAGTCCAAGTTTCACGTGAGGAAAAAAGATTACTATCTGAATTAAGAACTAAGCTAACAGCTTAGTTTTTTATGTATTTTTTCTAATTATTAAGACATAATAAGACTGGTGAAACAGAAATGAATAAAAAACAATATCAAGAATTAGTAAAAAACCATCAGCCTAAAGAAACCCGTTGGCAAAATGCATTAGTAGCCTTTGTTATTGGGGGAATTATCGGGATGATTGGTCAATTTTTAATTGAGGCTTATGGTAATTTATTCAGTATATCGAATAAAGATGCTGCTGTTTTTATGATTATTACCTTAGTCTTTCTAGCTTGTTTATTTACAGCCTTTGGTTTTTTTGATAAGTGGGTAACTTTTGCCAAAGCTGGTTTAATTATTCCCATTACAGGTTTTGCTCATTCTATGATGAGTGCGGGAATTGAATATCGCAAAGAAGGACCTATATATGGGATTGGTAGTAATGTTTTTAAACTGGCCGGATCAGTTATTCTTTATGGTGTTGTATCAGCTTGGACCTTTGGGGTAATTAGATTATTAATAATGGGGGGATAGTATGACATTCAAATATAAAAATGTTTATTTAGGTGATACCGCTACTTTTGCTGGTCCATATGAAGCTAAAGGTCCATTAGGTAAAGAATTTGATAAAACAACTAAGGATTTATATGTGGGAGAAAAAACATGGGAGAAAGCGGAGATTAAACTAAGTAGGCATAGCATTGATATTCTATTAAAGAAGATAAGTAAAACAAAGAGTGAAATTAATTTAATAATTGCTGGGGATTTATTAAACCAATTATCATCATCGTCTTATGCTCTCAAAGAGTTGAATATTCCTTTTTTAGGTATTTATAGCGCTTGTGCTACTAGTATGGAAGGTATTATTATTGCTTCGACAATGATTGATGGTGGAAAAGTAGAGAATGTTATTATTACGACTAGTTCGCATAATATGTCTAGTGAAAAACAATTCCGTAATCCTACAGAATATGGAGCTCCGAAGCCAGGATCAGCTACTTTTACAGCTACTGGAGGGGCTAGCTTATATCTATCGAAAGAGAAAACAGATATTAAAGTTGAGTCATCAACTATTGGACGAATTGTTGATTTAGGAATGAAAGATCCCAATAATATGGGAGCAGTTATGGCTCCAGCAGCGGCTGATACTATTTATCGTCATTTAAAAGACTTAAATCGTGAAGCATCTTATTATGATTTAATTTTAACAGGTGATTTAGGTATTTATGGTAAAGGAATACTTATTGACTATATGCATCAAGAATATAATATCGATCTAGAAAATAATTATAATGATTGTGGGACCATGTTATATGACCTCAATAATCAAAAAGAAGTCTTAGCTGGTGGTAGTGGTCCGGTTTGTAGTGCTTTAGTTGTTTACAGTCGAATTTTTAATATGATGAAAAAAAAAGAACTTAAAAAAGTTCTTATAGTAACAACGGGGGCGTTATTTTCTCCAACTATTATTTATCAGCACGAAAATATTTTAGGTATAAGTCATGCTGTTAGTTTGGAGGTTGTAGGATGATTTATTTATATTCTTTCTTATTTGCTGGCTTTGTTTCCTTAATTGGTCAACTTATCTTAGATAATACCAAATTAACAGCCGGGCATATTACCAGTATCTTTGTGATTGTGGGTTCCTTTTTAGATGTCTTTGATATTTACGATAAGATTGTACTATATGTTGGCGGAGGAGCTTTAGTACCCATTACTTCTTTTGGTCATTTATTAATTCATGGAGCTTTAGAAAAAGCGGCAGATTTTGGAGTAATAGGAATTGTTATGGGAATGTTTGATTTAACAGCTTCAGGTATTTCTTCGGCTATCATTTTTACTTTCTTCTTATGTTTATTCTTCCGCCCTAAAAATTAGTTACATTCGACATTAGATAATTGAATAATTAAATCCATATCATCATCGGTGGCGATGATGTTTTTATGTCTTTGATGACATTTAGTGCACTGAAATATTATTTTATAAGTATCTTTAAATTTTTCTAAACCAATAGGTTTTAATAGACCAAGACAATTGTTCTTTCGATCTCCTGGTGAGATATCGACATGTTTAGAATGTAAACAGTAATTACAATGGTCACGAGCAGTATAATTTAAAGGTTCTATCTTTTTGTGACAATGTTCACATACAAATCCTTCATCTAGCATATTAAATTGTTTCATTTTATCACCAGATAAATTATAACATTTTTATCGATATTTAAAAAGATAAAGATTGTTGAAGCTTTTTTCTTTATTATGATATAATATTTATATAAGTTAAACAGTAAATAAACCATAGCATAATTAATATAATTATTACTGGATAGGTGGGATATACTTGGAATATGAAGTTAAAATAAATGAATTTGAAGGGCCTTTAGATTTGCTGCTGCATTTAATTAAAGAAGCAAAAATCAATATCTATGATATAAACATTGAAGATATAACTAATCAGTATCTAATGTATATAAATAAGATGGAAGCCATTAATTTAGATATAGCCAGTGAATATTTGGTGATGGCTAGTGAACTTTTAGAAATAAAATCCAAAATGTTACTACCTAAATATGCTGATGAGGAAGATCTAGACGAAGAGGATCCAAGGGAACAACTAATTAATCGATTAATTGAATATCAAAAATATAAGGATATGACGGAGACATTTAGAGACTTGGAATTATTGCGGAAAGAAATATATACGAAGACCCCATCTTCCTTACAAGAATATACAGAAGAAAAATTATATACGGAAAAAGAATTATCAATAGAAGATCTACTTAAAGCCTTTCAAAAGTTTTTGATTGATCAAAAAGAACGAGAACCACTAACTACGAAAATTACGACAAAAGAGATGAGTGTATCAGAACGAAGAGCTATGATAAAAAGTATTTTAAAAGATAAAAAGAAGGTATCTTTTATAGAACTTTTTGATGTCTTAACCAAGGAGTATATAATTGTAACCTTTTTAGCAGTTTTAGAGATGGCTAAAAATAATGAACTAATTTTAACCCAAGATAAGAATTTTGATATGATATATTGTGAGGTGGCATAATGAATTTACAAGCCGTATTAGAGGGATTATTATTTGTTGTTGGTGAGGAAGGCCTGACCATTGAACAAGCAAAAGCTATTTTAGAAGTTAATGATGAAGAGGCCAAAGAACTAATTAATAAATTACGAGCAAAGTATCTTAGTGATGAAAGTGGCATTTATTTAGAGTTTTTAGGTAATCGTTTTAAATTAATGACCAAGAAGGAACATAAAGATTATTATCAAAAATTACTGTTAGAAGATGAAACGAGAACTTTATCACAAGCCGCCTTAGAAACATTAGCGATTATTGCTTATAATCAGCCGATTACCCGCATTAAAATTGATGAAATACGTGGAGTAAGCAGTGCTTTAATGGTTAGAAAGCTCGTCGCCAAAGGTTTAGTCAAAGAGATTGGGCGAAGTGATTTACCAGGAAGACCAATTCTTTATCAAACAACAAGTGATTTTCTTGATTATTTTGGTTTAGCTAATATAAATGATTTGCCTAATATCGGGGAGTTTATAGGGCAAAAAGAAATAAAAGAAGAGCAGGATCTTTATACCTCTAATTATAAAGAGAGCAAAGAAGAGGGGGAATAAAATGTTAGAAGAATTACGTAATGAATACAAAAGTTTTGTCTATGATAACTTTTATGTGAGTGACTTAGTTGATAAGTATTTAGTTCGTTATGTTTATCGTTTAAATGATCATGTGTTTATGCCGGAAGTAACCATTGCCAAAAAAAATATTAATAATCCTAATATAGATGATGAATTTTTAAAATATCTGTTTTTTAATTTTGGCATGATTAATGCGATTAATTATTATAAGCTTACCTGTAGTAGTGAGATAAATGTTAATTGTGGCTATTTAGATGACGAACAAAAAGACTTTTTTAAAAAACTTTTTTATAATGGATTGGGCGAATATTTTTATATCAATAATATCCAGCTTTCTTATGAGGAATTTGTGACGATTAATACTTTGCCAGTAACCAATAATATTTTTACTTTTACGGACTCCTTTCATGGTAATTTAATTCCCATCGGGGGAGGAAAAGATTCGATTGTAACTTTAGAACTGTTAAAAGAATATAAAGATGATAATCTAGTTTTTATGTTAGAAAGAAATATCTATCCGCCTAATAAAGCAGCTTATGATTCTATCTATATGGCTGGTTATATTGATGATAATATTAATGTTTTTTCCTTAACTTTAGATCCTTTAATGTTAGAATTAAATAGTAAGGGTTTTCTTAATGGGCATATTCCTTTTTCTTCGTGTTTAGCTTTTGCTGCTTATATTGTAGCGTACTTAACTAATAAAAAGTATATCGTTTTATCGAATGAAGATTCGGCTAATGAAGGTAATGTAAAAGGTACGGATATTAATCATCAATACTCTAAGAGTTTCGAATTTGAAAGAGATTTTAGGGCTTATGCTAGTAAGTATTTATGTCCTAAAATGGAATATTTTAGTTTACTAAGACCATGGAATGAATATCGAATTGTTCAAGAATTTTTAAAATATCCTAAATACTTAGATGTTTTTGTTAGTTGTAATAAAGGAGCTAGAAATAATACTTGGTGCTCTAAATGTTCAAAATGTTTATATGTTTATATTATGTTATATCCATTTGTTGATGAAACTAAATTAAAGGCTATTTTCCATCAAAATATGTTGGATGATATGAGCCTTAAGGATTTATTTATGGGATTAGTGGCTGATGAAGTTGATAAACCTTTTGAGTGTGTCGGTAGTAAAGAAGAGATAAACTATGTTTTAAGTTTAGCGCTTAGGCAAAAAGATGACGTACCATTATTACTAAAATACTATAAAGATAACCTATATAATCCAAATGCTAGTTATAATGTGGAAAATTATTTCAATCAAAATCATTATGTACCAGATATTTATTTAAAATTATTGGAGGATAGTAATGAAAGATAAAATAAAGGAATATTTATCAGGTAAATCCATTTTAATTCTTGGTTATGGAAGAGAGGGTAAAGCAGTCTTTAAATTACTTACCGAATTAAATTTAATTGATAAAATTGGGATTGCTGATCTTAAAGAAATAGATGTTAATGACTATGAAGAATTGAAAGATAAAAACATTCATTTTTATAGTGGTGAAGATTATTTAAAAGCTACTAAGGCTTATGATATTATTATTAAATCTCCGGGAGTTATTATTAAAAATTATATTAGTGCTAAAGAGAAGAAAAAAATAACTTCAGCAACGGATTTGTTTTTACGCTTTTGTCCTAATAAAGTTATTGGGGTTACTGGCACGAAAGGAAAAAGTACAACAGCTTCTTTAATTTATCATATATTAAAAGAAACTGGTTATGATACTTTATTAATGGGTAACATTGGAATCCCCTGTTTTGATATGCTTGATCAAATAAAGCCGGAAACGATAATTGTTTATGAATTATCTTGTCATCAACTAGAATTTGTTAAGGCTAGTCCATATATTAGTGTTTTATTAAATGTTTATGAAGAACATCTAGATCACTATAATAGTTTGGCTGATTATGTTAAAGCGAAAAAGAATATTTATAAGTATCAACATAAAGGAGATTATCTTATTTATGGAGATATTTTTGAACATATAACCAAAAAAGAAATAGATAACTTAGATGTTCATAAAATCAATTTGTATGATAATCCTTTCGATATTGATATAAATAAGATTGAGACCTCTTTAATTGGTCAACATAATTTATATAATATAATTTTAGCAGTTTCGGTCTGTTATCTTCTTGGTTTAGATAAAAAGAAAGCTTTGGCGGCCGTTAAAAGTTTTACCGGATTACCCCATCGTTTAGAATATGTAGGTAAATTTAAAAAAATTAATTTTTACAACGACTCTATCGCCACAGCCCAAGAAGCCGTTATCAATGCCGTTAAAAGTTTTGACAAGGTTGATACCTTAATTATTGGAGGAATGGATCGGGAATTAAATTATACTAAATTAATTGATTTTTTGGTTATAAGTAAAGTAGATAATCTTATTTTATTACCGGATACTAATATCAGAATTAATGAAATGCTGGAGGAAAGAAAAACGAACCAAAAAGTTATATTGGTTAAAGATATGGAAGAAGCTGTAGAAGTGGCTTTTCAAGTAACTAGAGAAAAGGGTATGTGTTTATTATCACCAGCAGCTGCTAGTTATGGTTTTTATAAAAATTTTGAAGAACGAGGAGAACATTTTAAAGATTTGGTTAAGAATCATGCATAGGAGGTAAATATGGCCATTACTAAAACCAATTTCATAAATTTTACTAGATGTCCAAGATATCTTAACTTAGATAGAATAAAAAAAGAAAGACTGGCTAACTTTCTTTCTTTTGATGAATATCAAGCCGAAGAAGAAAAAGAGAAAGTTAAAGAGATCTTAGGATCAATGTATGAAATAGATGAAGAAGATAATGAAATTGATTTAATTGATATCGACAATCCACAATTAAAAGCTATGTTGCCGTATTATAAAAAGACAGAAGATGTAGCCGGAAAGTATATAGAAAAGAAATTTCCGGGATTCACGGTTTATAATGAAGCAACTTTTAAACAAAAAGAGTTTGCCTTTACACATAATGATATAAAATACCAATGCTTTTTAGATATTTATAATGAAGCAGCTGGTGAAATAAATGTAGTCGAAGTTAAAGCCACAACTTCCAATAAGTATAAAAAGCTTGGTTCAACCGAAAAATTTAAGGATCGTTCGATTTTTGATGTTAAAGATAGTATTATGTTCTTAAAAGATGAGCTTAATGGCTATGATATAGAGAGTGAATTTAAAATAAATGATTTCAATAAATATAAAGAGAAACTATTCGATCGGTATGATGAATGTGGAAAATATATATATGATATTGCCATTCAACGGTTTTTTATTGAAAAATGGTATCAAGAAAATAATATTATTATACCCAAGATAAATTATTATTTAGCCGTTTTAAATCATCAATATGTCTTTGATGGTACTTATATTAAAGGTGAAGCGGTTTATAATCAGGATATAAATGGTCAGGATATCATTATTTTAATTGATGTTTCTAAGTTAACTAGCGATTATCAGGAAAAAATAGCTATAGATCGGCAAAAATTAGAGAATTATCTGGATACTTATGGAGTTGAGGCGGTACCACTAGGAAAATATTGTGAATTTAAAAAGCAGACGCAATGTAAGTTTTTTAAAAATATATGTGGTAAATGCATTCCAAAAGAAAACTCAGTATTAAATTATTTAAATAATGGTCAGGGTTTTAAAGATGAAGCAGGGAACCGCCATAAAGGATTAGAATTAATCAATGAAGGATATTTACAGATGTTAGATATTCCTGAAGCATGGATAAATAGTAGTAATCATCATATTCAACGAGATGCCCTTCGTTTTAATCAGCCTTATATTGATAAGGAAAAAATAAAAATAATGTTAAATAATTTAGCTTATCCGATATATCATTTAGATTTTGAAACATTTCCTTGTCCTTTGCCAAGGTATAAAGGAGAAAAATGTTATACACAGTCACCATTTGAGTTTAGTCTTCATATTGAAACATCCCCGGGTATATGTGATAAAGAGAAAGATAACTATGTCTTCCTAGCTAGTAGTCATGAAGATGAAAGAGAAGATTTAGTTAAAAAGTTATGTGAATTAATCCCTGGAGATAAAGGTACTTTATTTGCTCAAAATGTGTCTTTCGAAAGGGGTAGAATTAAAGAATTAGCTGATATTTTTCCTACATATCGTGAACAATTATTAAAAATAGTTAATAATTATTTTGATTTAATCTATCTTTTGAAAACAAAGAAGGACTTTTTTATGGAACTAGGTTATGATGAAGAAACCGCCAAAAAAGTTAATTTCTATGATCAAAAAATGTCCGGTTCTTATTCAATTAAAAAAACCTTACCCATTTTTTCTAACTTAAACTATGCTGATTTAGAGATACATAATGGAGTAGAAGCTTTAGTGGAATACGCGAACTATGATAGTATGAATGAAGAAGAATTTAATTTGAAATATGAGGCTTTAAAAGAATATTGTAAACAAGATACTTGGGCAATGGTGGAAATACTAAATGGCTTAAGGGAATTAGTAAAATAATTCTTTTTTTTCATGAAAGATAATGTTATAATATTACTTGTACTGCTCGTGTGATGGAATTGGTAGACGTAGTGGACTCAAAATCCACCGCCAGTGATGGTGTGCCGGTTCGACTCCGGTCACGAGCACCAATTTGTAATTTTAAACCACTGGTTAATCTAGTGGTTTTTAATAAATAGAATATTTAAATTGACGGCATAAATAATAAATGTTAGAATACATAACTACAAAGGAGGTTTTATAAGTGAATAAAATCTTATCAAATAGTGATTTTGTAGAATATTATAATCGTTTTGATTATGAGAATGATGCCTCAGTGATAATTTTATTAAATGCTGATAATGAATCAAAACAGGTTATTGGTGATGAAAAATTTAATGAAACATTACAAGAACTTTTTGGTACAAGGGAAAGTGTATGCGATATCCAATCAGCTATTTCAATGATTAGGACGGTTTTTAGAAAATACCAAGAAAAGTCTTTAACTGTACAAATAAAAAAAGATGAAGGGGTATTACAAGTATATTATTGTGATGAAACATTAGTAAGATATATTAATGAAATTAATAAGCAACCATATGGATTAGCAGTTAGTTATGATCAACAAAAAGGTTTTAGTTATGTCCTTTCTAATAATGATAATCAATTAAAATCTTTAGATACAGCTATGGTTATTAAAACTATTTCTGAAGAATTAGAAAAAATTGAATTACTTAGAAAAGTGACGGGTAGGCAGGAATTATCAAAAGGAGAAAAGGATCTATGCCAAGCTTATTGCTTATTTTATGGTGATTCGCCTAATTTTGCTAAACGAGATAATAAAATTAAAGCCCAAGTAATGATGTTTATGTTAGAAAATGCGGGTCTAACTTTTGATTTACCTGATAAATTAGATTTTTTATTACTTAATAGCTTTCCCGAATCAATGAATTTAGATCAGATTTTATTTAATATGCAATCATTTGGACAAATTAACCAAAAAGAACTTGATACCATTTTTAAGCCTCATGATGAAATTAGAATAAGGGTAACTGGTGAAATCGTTAAAAGATATATTGAGAGAGTACCAGGTGAAGAGATAGATAAATTATCAAAAATAGCAAATATTATATATGTTAAAACGCATGCTAGCTCTCCCTACTCAAGTAATGCAGCCCTAGCTAAAGCAGCTAAATGTAAAGTAATTGATCTTAGAAACAGTTATCCTTTTGTTGAACGAATAGAAAAATTAAAAGAAAAAGGTAACTGACTTTTTAATTAAATATTGTTATTATTTTCTATTATTAAGATGTAAAGATTATGTTATAATATTTTAAAAGGAATAATTCTTTAGTAGTGGAGGTAGTATGAAAGAAGATATAAAGATAAAGATTGATATTATACCTAGTCTTTATGTGAAAAAAGATGGGACCTTTGATCAGGAAGCAGCCAAAATGTTAGCGGGAAAGTTTGCTGGTGTTTGTTATGATCAAGAAGGTTTTAATCACTTAGTCGATGAACCAATAGAAAAAACCCAAAGAAGGATTGATTTAACTTTAAATAATGGTCATCATAGTGTCTATGATCATATTTCAATTACTTTTAATATGCAAAATATTCCTAAAATATTGGCGATGGTTATTAATAATGAAAAACAATATACAACTAGTGAAAAGTCAGCTAGATATACCATAGTGGAAAAGAAACCTAATTCTTTTATCACCGATAAAGAAGTGGAATTATATAATAAATGGTTAGCCATTTTTATGCAAAAAATTAAAGATCGCTACCTTGATGCTTTTACTGAAAGTAAAGTTAAAAAACTAGCTGGTGAAAATGCTCGTTATTTAATAACGGTGTTTATGCCCACTGAAATGATTTATACGACAACCTTTAGACAGATTAATTATCTTGTTTCATGGATGAAAAAGTATATTACTGAACATAACCCTAAGAATGAATTTGAAAGTAAGTTGGCTTATTCAATGGAAATCTTTGTAGCGGAATTAAAAAGATTAGATGTACTAGAAGAGGGCTTATTGAAAAATGACAAAAATCGTTCCATTTCTTTATTTGGTAATGAAGATTATCCCAGTGAAGATTATTTTGGGGAAGTTTATGTGACTAATTATAAAGGAACCTTTCCTTTTATTGCCCATGCGATGCGGCATAGGACTTTAGATTATCAAATAACCTTTTTGAAAGATAAAGAATATTTTATTCCGCCTATTATTATTGATGATGAAGAATTGGTTAAAGAATGGTTACAGGATATAAAATCGTTAGATGATATTATTCCTCAAGGGACACTAGTAATGATTAATGAGAAGGGTAAATATGAAGATTTTATTTTAAAATGTAAAGAAAGACTTTGTTCGACCGTTTTTTTAGAAACGAATAATTTGACCAGGATGACTTTATTAAAATATCAACAAGAATTAGAAAAGAAAAAGCACTATTTAACTAAAGATATTATTAAATATACTAAAGGCGCTAGATGTACCTTTCCGGATTTTAAATGCTCACAAGATTGTAATTTTAAAGAGGGTAAAATTTTAGACAGAATAATTTAGTTGACATAAAATGGCATTATTTTGATAATAATGTCATTTTTATTTGTTTTTTCGACAAAATATGTTACACTAATACTAGTATAGTAGAGGAGTGTGTCTTGAATGCGATTAAAAAGAGGTAAGAAAAATTTTATTATAATGATATCAGTGATATTAGCAGTAATATTACTTTTGATTTTAGGCCTTAAGTTATATGCTAAAAATCAAATTAATTTAAGTATTGATGAAAAAACATATTATGTTCATCAAAATACTAGTTTTAGTATTCCTCAAGCAACGGCATCTGATCAAGATAACGAAGAAATAAATATTAAAATAACAATCTATAAAGATGGTAAAAAAGTAGACAGTATCGATACCAATCATGTTGGGGATATTTATAAAGTATATTATAAAGCCTCAAAGGGAATGCTTTCGATTAAGAAATACATTACGGTAAAGGTAATCGCTAACGAGAATCTATTAAAGTATGATATTTCCGGAATTAGTAATGAATGGACGAACCAAGATGTAACTTTAACATTTGTTCCTAAAGATGATAATATTAAAGAATACTGTTTTGATGGAAAATGTACAAGCTCTAAAGAAGTGATAGTTGTAAAGAATGGAAGCTATAATACTTATATAGTTGATGATTATGGTAATAAATCAGAAGAGAAAACATATAAGGTATCTAATATTGATAAAACAATACCAAAAATAACCAAGGTAAACGAATATACTAAAAACAATAAGATATATTTAGGAGTAACTGCCACTGATGATATGAGTGGGGTAAAAGAATATTCCTTTGATGATGGTAAAACATATAGTGAAGAATCTACAATAAGAGTAACTAAGGATACAACAGTAAAAGTAATAGTAAAAGATGCAGCGGGTAATGAATCAAAAGTATTTACTTATAATTATGTTGTTGCTACAACGGATAATCCAGTTAATAATGAAACTGAAGAAGAAATACCAGTAGATACAACGGCGCCGACTTTTACTTTAACAAAATCTCCAAGTACAGAGTGGAGTAATAGTGATGTTACAGTAACAGTAAATGCCACAGATGATAGGAGTGGAGTAAAAGAATATTCATTTGATAATGGAAGTACATGGCAAACAAGTAATACTAAAGAATATACTGCTTCAGCTGATATTAAGGTTAAAGTCAAAGATAATAAGGATAATGTTTCTGATTATCAAGAGTTATCCATAAAAATAGATAAGGTAGTACCAGTAATAACAGGTGTTGTTAATGAAACAACATATACAGAAGCTGTGACTTTTGAAGTGGTAGAAGATAATGTTGATAGTCAAGTATTGAAAAAAGATGGAACAGCCATTGACTTTGCAACAACTATCTCAGAAAACGGTAGTTACTCAGTAAAAGTAATCGATAAAGCAGGAAATACCACAACCGTTATCTTTACTGTTAGTATAGAAACAAATCCGGAAATAGGTTCTCTTTTAATAACCGGGGCTGAAGATGGTGAATACTATAATAATAATGTTACCTTAAATGCAACAAGTGATGGCACAATTACCACAGTAATGTTGACTAAAGCATCAACATTTATGACTCAATCAATATATGATGATTCTGATAATAGTTTTACAAACGTTTCGTACGCTTTAGGAAATAGTATCAGTGAAGAAGGAACATATACATTATATGTTGAAGATGACAATAATAATAATGCTCAAGTAACCTTTACGATTGACAAAACAGATCCAGAAGTATTAAGTGAATTAGCAGTAGCAAATGATGATACGATTTTAACGGCTCGAGATTATTCTTTAGATACAGTTACTTTATATAAGGATGAGGATGTAGATAAATGTTTTGCTACTGAAGCAATAACAAAAGATGGTGAAGATTGTGAAGTAACTGATTACTATAATATGAATATATACCAAATGTTAGAATATAGTTTTGCAGCTGATGGTGATGCTCTTTATACAGTAATTGCAGAGGATAAAGCTGGTAATGAAACAACTTATGATATGGATTCAGATATTATTCCAATATATACAATCGCCGACTTAGAGGCAATTGGTTCTAATACCACAAGAACGATAAATGATAAAGACTATTTTATGTCATCGACCGGGTCATATCGTTTAATGAATGATTTGGATTATGAAAATACTAAATATAATCAAATTGAAGCAGGATATCTAGCAAATGATGATTCAGAAGGATATTACACAGGTGAGTGGACAGAAGTAACAGAAGAAATTGTTGATCTTGGTGATTTTAGATTAAATAATTTAGCTATTGCTAATCTTGACGGCCCAAAAGGTGGATCAATTGATCATGTTGAGGTTACCATTGGTGATGTAACTTATGTAAATTTAGATCTTGATAATGAATATGATCTGTATGATGGTAATTTTGTTGAGTTTAATAAAATAAAAGTTGATGATGATTATGTTGACCTAACTAATCCAGTAAAAATTATTTGTGGAGATGTTTTGTCAGAAACTGATGGATTATTTTGTAATGTTGAAACAGATAGTGCCGAAGAATTTCCGACTACTGGGTTTAGTGGATTTAGTTCGGACTTTTATACAGTATCAACTGTGGATGATGCTATAACATATATTATTACTATGCCGATGTATGATGAAGCAACAGAGGAATATATTATGACGGCTCTTTATTTTAAAGTAAATGCTAGTGATGGTAGCTTGATTGGGGTTTTTGATGAAGATGATAATGATATAACTTCTGGAATGTTTGAAGAATCTATGATTCCATTTATAAAATTATATGAAAGAAATGTTGATGATTCTGATTATTTGATTTATGCCTTTTCTTTTCCGTTCAAAGTATTAGACCGTAAAGAAAACAAAACAATAACTGTGCCAAAGGATGGAGTAACAACTGATGGTAGTTATATATACTTTATTAGTGATGATGGTATCCATTTTAAAGTTGAAGAAACGGAATTTACTAATTATTATGATCAATTAACTGGTCCATATGGTGAAGAATATTTTGATAAATATCGTGTCTGGTCTTGTACTGTTGATTGCACTGATGATGACAACTGGGAACGTTTATCTACTAAAGAATGGGATGGCTATTTACATATGCGTTTATATGAAAAACAAAAGTGGTCAATTAGTCGAATATGCTCTAACTTAGCTGATAATAATGGTCGAATATGCGGAAGAAAATATTTTGGTTATGGCTATGGTGATGGTGATATAAGTCAAAATAATATTTATGTAGATAAATATGGTCGCTATATGGTTTTCAAATATGAAAATAATTGGTATAAAGTAGAATATAGTAACGAATATAATGTTGGTCGTGCTACCTACATATTTGATAGAACTGCCAATCAATGGGAAGAAACGGACGATTTGCAACTTTACTATTTTGTTAAAGATTTAAATCCTGAATTATCAATTAGTTTTGAAGGAAATAATCATACTATTTCTAATATAACTAATAGTAGTACTAATAGTAGCGCATCGTCTGATAATCAAACAGGATTATTCTATAATTTAAATTATGGTACAATAAAAAATTTAACGTTTAATAATGCTAAATTATATGATTGTTCTATAGACTATTCTGAGGTTAGAAGTTTTGGTTTATTAGCTAATAAAATTACTAATTCGAATATTAAAAATATTACTATTCAAAACAGTAATATCTATCCAGATGCGCATACTTACATGGTTTGGGACCAAAGCCGTATGGGTATTATAGCAGGAGTATCACATGAATCCCAAATTCTTAATAATACTATTAATAGTACAACGATTAATGCAAAAGTATCAGTTAGTTCTGAGGTAACGAAAATGGGTGGATTAATTGGGGAATCGCGAAACTCTAATATAATAGGGAATACTCTTGATATAACTAATCACTATGAAAATACAGCCGGACTTGTTTACTATATTGAAGCCCGTAATGAATATGAGCATGATACTTTATCAAATGTATATAATAGCTATATTTCGAATAACACTGTTAAATATCGTAATCAACCGGGAATAATATTTAATCTAATTTATCAGGAATTATATGAGCAAGATTCAAATTATAAAGTTCATTTTGCTAACAATACTTTGGATATAGCTGATATTGAATAATAAAAAAATAAAAATGGAATTATTTTCAAAATAATTCCATTTTTTATTTATCATACTGTGATATAATAAATATATAATATTATGAGGTAAAAAAATGAAGGTTATTTTATATACAGAGGGATTAAGATATGTTGGAAAGATCGGTTTAGAAGCCTGTGCTTGTAAACAGCAAATGATAATTAGAGATATTCCCGTTTTTGAAGATTGGTTAAAGAATGGTTACAGGATATAAAATCATTAGATGATATTATTCCTCAAGGGACATTAGTAGTGATTAATGAGAAGGGTAAATATGAAGATTTTATTTTAAAGAGGGTAAAATTTTAGACAGAATTATATAGTTGACATAAAATGGCATTATTTTGATAATAATGTCATTTTTATTTGTTTTTTCGACAGAATATGTTATACTGATACTAGTATAATAGAAGAGGAGAGTTTTTATGTTGGAAAAACTGAAAAAAAGAAATTTTATAGAAGTAGTAATTGGATTACTAGTGTTAATTCTTTTAGCATTAGCGATTTTTTTTGGATATAAGTTTTATGTATCTAAACAATTAAGATTAAATATTGATGAAAAAAATTATTATATTCATAGTGGAGTAGCCTTTGATATACCAACAGCGACCGCTTATGATAAAGAAGATAATAAATTAAATGTTGTAGTAACCATATATAAAGATGGTAAAAAAGTTGATAGTATTGATACTCGTCATGTAGGGGATGAATATACTATTTATTATGAAACAACTGATGGTAAATTGTCTTTAAAGAAACATATTGTTGTCAAAATAATAAGTAATCCTAGTTCCCTAAAATATGAAATAGTTGGAATAACATCAGTATGGACTAATCAAGATGTAACTTTAACTTTTGTACCTTTAGATAATAATATTGAACAATATTGCTTTGATAGTCAATGTAGTACAAATAATACTGTAAAAGTAACTAAAAATGGTCAATATGAAACTTATGTAATTGATAAATATGATAATTCTTCAGAAAAAAAAGAAATTACTGTTGCTAATATTGATAAAGTTAATCCTAAAATAAAAGGAGTGAACGAATATACCAAGAGTGGACAAACTTATTTAGGTATAACGGCAACTGATAATGAAAGTGGTGTTAAGGAATATTCTTTTGATAATGGTAAAACCTATGGTGAAATATCAACGATAAAATTAACAGACAATATAACAATTAAAATAAGAGTCAAAGATGCGGCAGGAAATGTGTCGGAAACTTATACTTATGAATATGTGGTAGAAGGGACTAAACTAAAGGAAGATAATCAATCACCAACCTTTACCGTAAGTAAGTTACCATCTAATGAATGGAGTAATAGTAATGTTACAGTAACGGTTAATGCGACAGATAATATGAGTGGTGTCAAGGAATACTCATTTGATAATGGAGGTACTTGGCAATTAGATAATACCAAGATATATGAAGCAACTGCTAATATCAAAGTTAAAGTAAAAGATAATACTGGTAATATCTCACAAGCTAAAGATTTATCCATTAAAATAGATAAAATAGCTCCAATTATTAATAATATTATCAATCAATATAGTTATATATCTGATGTAACTTTTGAAGTAGTAGAAGATAATCTTGATACAGTAATTGTAAAAAGGAATGATCAAAAAATTGAATACACAACTACTTTAAGTGAGAGTGGAACATATTCTATTGCGGCAACTGATAAAGCAGGAAATGAGACAATAGTAATTTTTAATATTATTAAGGGTCAAACATTAATAACAGGTGTAGAAAATGGGGCATATTATAATTATAATGTAACTCCAGAGGTATTAGGAGGGACAACACTTACCATGGTAACCTTAACAAAAGGTGAAAGTCCTATTGAAGACTATGCCATAGGTAATACCATATCTCAAGAAGGATCATATACCTTATATGTTGAAGATGAAAATACTAATAGTGATGAAGTGACATTTACGATTGATAAAACAGATCCTGAAATATTAAGTGAAATATCTAGTACGAATGATAACACAATCTTAACTGCTAGAGATTATTCACTAGATACTGTAGTGTTATCAGAAGATGGTGATCCGATTGAATGTTTTGCTGAGACTGAAAAAGAAGAAAGTGGTCTAGACTGCACTGTAACTGATTATCTTGATATGGATATTTATAAAATGTTGGAATACGGTTTTGAAACTAATGATTCAGAGTATACAGTTTTAGCAACTGATAAAGCCGGTAATGAAACAAATTATGATATGGATTCAGATATTATTCCAATATATACTATTGATGATTTAGAAGCTATTGGTTCTAATGCGGCGAGAACGATTAACAATAAAGATTATTTTATGTCATCAGTAGCGTCATATCGTTTAATGAACGACTTAGATTATGAAAATACTAGATATAATCAAATTGTAGCTCAGGATATGGTAAATCCTGATGATTCAATTGATTATTACACCCTAAGATGGAAAGAAAGAAATATTAAAGTTGAACAAGTAGAATATCCATTTAATAATTTATCCTTGGCAACCATTGTGGATTCAGAAACATCAGAAGGAGCAATTAATCATGTTGAGATTACCATTGGTGATATAACCTATGTAAATTTAGACATTAGTACTTTAAGTATATCTTATTTTATGGACAGTGGGGAAAGTGTAGAATTTAATAAAATAAAAATAAATGATGATTATGTTGACTTGGATCATCCGGTTAGAATATTATGTGGACCAACTATGTCGGGAAGTATTGCTTGTAATGTTGAAAGTGATGAGACTAAAGTTATACCTTATACAATGTTTTGTTTATTTGAGCCTGATTTTTATAACTTGTTCTCTTCCTCAGATGATGAGATAGTGTACTCAGTACCGATGCCTATATATGATGAGGAAACTGATGAAGAAATTATGACCACCTTTTATTATAAAGTAAATGCTAGTGACGGAAGCTTGATAGGGGTTTTTGATGGAGAAGATAATGATATAACCTCCTCTGTATTGGATGATTGGATGATTCCAACCCTAAGAATGTATGAAAGACAAATTGGTAATGAAAACTATTTAATTTATCAATTTGTTCTCGGAAACATTACCGTCACCTCAAAGGATTATAATATTATGCTCCCTAAATCTTTACTAAATCATGATAGTAGTTATATATACTTTGAGAAAGATGGAGTACAATATAGAATTAGAAATGACTCATCTTATTCTACAAATAATTATTATTCTTACAGTAATCCTTTTGAAGCTTTGGAAGCACTTGGTCATATAAGTGTTGATCACATGGAATACTGTAGCTTAGATTGTAGTAATGAAGAAAATTGGCAGCATATAAATATTGAGGATGGAGATTATGCGGAAATATATCTATACACTAAACAGAATTGGTTTATGGATATAAGATATGAATTACCTGATGGTGAGGGAATTATTTGGGATAATAAATTATATTTAGGATATGGTTATGGTGATGGTGATATTAAACCAAATAAATTCTATATAGATAAATATAAAGAATATTTTATTATAAAATATAGAGATAATTGGTATAAATGTAATATATCAGATAATGTTGTTTATATATTTAACGAACAAGAAAACATGTGGAAAATAACAGATAGTATACAGTTTTATCTAAAAAATTATGACCGAGAAAACTATCTTTCTAAATTTACAGATTTACCGTTATCAATATCTTTTGATGGTAATGGTTATAAAATAAGTAACTTAACAAATAGTTCGACTTTGGCGATAACAGATGGTCAACATGAGGGATTATTCAATTATCTAAAAAATTCAGTTATAAAAAATTTAACCTTTGATAATGCTGGCCTTTATGGATTTAAAGATGTTACAGATGTAAAAATGGGTATTTTAGCTGACTTTGTTAGGTCATCTACTATTAGAAATATTGCAATTACTAATGCCAATATATATCCGACAAATAATGAAATGGGTATTTTAATTGGAAAAGCTTGGAATTCGGAAATAGTTGATAATACTATTAATGCTAGTATTCATGCTGGGGATTTAACTTATCCATCGGCCGCGACTAAATTAGCTGGCTTAGTTTCATCTACAATAAATTCTAATATAATTGGTAATAGCTTGGATATAACCAATTATGCCCAAGGTATGTCAGGACTAGTTTATAGAGCATCAGCCGTTGATGAAGGAACAGAAAAACCAAATGTATATAATGTGTATTTAAAAGATAACAATATTAAGTATCGTAATCGATCAAAAGTAACTTTTAATACAATTTATAGTGAATTAAGTGCAGGCGGTTCTTATCATGTAAATTTATCAAACAATACTTTAGATATAAGCAATTTCGGATCTTATTTAGATGGATCAGTAATATATTTTAATCCTATTACTGGAGCAGTTTGTGATGCAAGCCAAGTTAATTATACAGCTCTATTTAGTGTTGGTTGTATGAAATGGTATACATTTGGAGATAATGATTCCAATACATCGGTTAATTTATTAATGGATGTTAATATAGGTTATATTTTTCAAGGAGCATGGGCATCTTCTACCAATGTTTCTGGCCCAACTACTATTTTAACAGTTTTGAAAAGTACAACAGATGATTGGCTTGGAGTTTCTTCAAGAACAGATAGCTATACAGTTAATAATGGAACTGCTAACTATACAATTGACTATAGCGGCTATAGAGCGAGATTAATTCAAGCAAGTGAAATAGCAACCATAACTGGTAATACTTCGTTTAATGAAAATACTTCAAACATTATGTTCTATTACGAAACCAATACTGCAACTATTCCATCACCAGCTGTTGGAAAATATTCTTGGTTATATGGAACTGGTACCAAACCTTACTATACTGCTACTGCTGTAGCTGGTAATAGTTACAGGGTTTGGTCTGTAGGTACAAAAAGTTTATTTCTTGATAATCTTGGTTCAGAAGAAGATACAGGTATAAGACCGGTAATAACAGTACCAAAATCAGTTCTTCAATAGTATAATTAAATTGTAAAAAAAGATGATTTT
>CAZHWO010000001.1:40399-53773 GCA_964536075.1 uncultured Muribaculaceae bacterium
CCTCTTTTTAAAAAATGGTTAATATCTTGCTATAGTTTAGGCGATTATATTATTACACCAACAGAGTATTCTAGAAGAATTCTTCAAGGTTATAAAATAAAAAAGCCTATTGTGGCCATTTCTAATGGGATTGAATTAGATTTCTTTAAGCCAAGTTTAGAAGCTGCTAAAAAGTTCCGTAAAACATACGGTTTTAGTAAAAAAGATAAAGTAGTTATGGCGATTGGTTTATATATTGAAAGAAAAGGGATCTTAGATTTTGTGGAATTAGCTAAAAGAATGCCGGAATATAAATTCATTTGGTTTGGTTATACTAATTTAGCTACAGTACCTTTAAAAATAAAACAAGCTGTTAAAACGGAGTTACCCAATTTGTTTTTTCCTGGATATGTAGAACCAGAAATTATTAAGGGAGCCTTAAGTGGTGCGGATTTGTATATTTTTCCTACTTTAGAGGAAACGGAAGGAATTCCAGTTTTAGAAGCCTGTGCTTGTAAACAGCGAATGATAATTAGAGATATTCCCGTTTTTGAAGATTGGTTAACTGATGGAAAGAATGTTTATAAAGCTAAAGATGTTGATGATTTTGAATTAAAAATTAAAAAAATTTTATCAGGGAAATTGCCTGATTTAACAGAAGAAGCGTATAAACTAGCTGAAGAACGAAGTGTTTATAATGTTGGTTTAGCTTTAAAGAAAGTTTATGAAACGGTTTTAAAAAAGGATTAATTTTTATATAGTTTGTTTTGAATATTAATATTGAAGATTAGGCCGATAATAATCATATATGAGGATAAGCTACTTCCGCCATAACTAATAAAGGGAAGAGTAATGCCAGTAATAGGGAGAAGACCAATAGTCATCCCAATATTTTGAATTTGTTGATAAATAAGTAAAGCGATAGTCCCGCCAATAACATATTTATCAATTTTTTTGGTTTTGGAAGAAAGACTATTAATAATAGCTAGATCAAAATAAATAATTAAACTAATTAAAATTAAAGATCCGAAAAAACCGAAATTAGAAGCATAAGTAGCAAAGATAAAGTCCGTTTGGGGTTCGGGAAAATAAATAGGGGTTTTATTGAAGCCAAAACCGAAAAAACCACTTGAGCCAATGGCGGCTAAAGAGTTCTCTAATTGCATGCCTGTACCACTTTGCCAAGCTAATAATCGATCAATGCGGTAAAACAGTTTCGAACCAAACAGCTCAATGAATAAATTTTGATAATAAGTATGCAAGATTAAGACAGTAGCAATGAATGTCGCCAGACCGACAAAAGCAATAATAAACCAACGATATCTAATCCCAGAGATAAATAACATACTAATCATAATGATAAAGTACATAATAACAACGCCCGTATCTGGTTCTAAAAAGGTTAGGATACTAGGAATGATAGTTATAATGAAAACGGTAATAATCATTTTAAATTCATTTAAAAGAGTATGTTCTTTTTGATCAAAATAATGGATGACACTAGCAATAGTTATGATTAAAATAACTTTCATAAATTCACTAGGTTGAAAAGAACCCAGAAAGGGGATATAAAACCAAGCTTTAGAGCCATTGGTGATAGGCGCAAAAATAAGGAGACCAATTAATAAGATATTGCCAACTAAGTAAAGAATAAAACTATACTTATACAATTTTTCTCGATTTAACAAAGACATAATGACAATGATAATAAAGCCAATAGTATACCAAATTAATTGTTTTATAACTAAATTCCCTAAATCTTTACTAAGATATGAACTAGCACTATAAATAGAAAAAAGTGAGATGATTAGAAAGGCTAATAGAGAAACTGTTAATTCTTGGGGTATTAATTTAATGAGTTTTTTCAAAGTAATCACCTAAAGTTATTATGGTGAATTTAGGCAACTTTTATAAGCTTTTTGCATAGATTATCAATAGGAGATGGTTAATATGAAAAAATTACCAACAATATTTACTAATGTTGAGGATAAAACGATTAATAATAATAGAAAAGTATACTATTCTTTTAAGGAAAAATTTATTCGAAGAAAGAAACCGAAAGAGAAAACTCCTCAATAAACTAATTAAAAAGTCTTTTAAAATCCTAAAATAAATAGTATAATAATAATGGTGATAAAAATGAAATACATACTACTACTAATCGCTCTTTTTATTATTGTTTTAGCGGTATTAAAAGCCAATCGAAAAGATATTCATCTGGATATGAATAAATTAATTGATTATCTGGGAGGGAAAGATAATATTATTTCAACTGAAGTTAATTTATCAAGATTTAAGGTTAACTTAAGAGATATAACACTTGTCAATAAGGATGCAATCCAGAAATTAGGAGCAAAGGGAATTGTTGAAATAGATAATCAGTTAAAAATTATTTTAGGACCTAATTCCAAGCAATTAAAAAAATATATAGACGACTTAAAGTGATGTAAAACATCATTTTTTTTCTTTTTTCGACAAAATTCGACAAAGGTTTAGAATATAATGAAAAAGAAGGAGGTTTAGAATGAATATTTTTGAAATAGTTATAATTAATATAATATTAATTATGTTTCCTATCTTTTGTTATCTTTTTTATAATGCATGTTTTAAAGATATTAATGAGAAAATTAATAGTTTGGTTCTATCGTTAGCTCTTTTTACATCTTTTTATTTGGATATTAGATTTGCGCCATCCTTACCCTTGGTATCCTTTAATATTGTTCTTTTAATAGGTTATTTAAAAAATAAAAAGATTACGTCATTGCTTCTTTCTTTATGCTTTATTAGTTATTATACATATTATTTTCATTTTAATGTTTACTTACTTATTTTCGAGTATGCTATCTATTATTTATTATTTTTATTAATGCGGGGAAGAAAATGGGATAAATTATTAAAGATTAATATTTTTATTTTCATTAAGGGAACCGTATTTTCCTTTATTATGTTTCACTTATTCAATAAAGATGCTTTCTTTATTTATAATTTTATTGATATTCTCTTAACATTAGTTATGTTTTATCTTATTAGTAACTTATCTTTATTAATTTTAGATAAATGTGAAAATATTATGAGCCTTAACAATTCATTAAAAGAATTAGAAAAAGAAAAAACCTTAAAAGAATCATTATTTAAGATAACGCATGAAATAAAAAATCCGCTTGCGGTTATTAAAGGTTATTTAGATATGATTGATTTTGATAACCCAGAAAAACTCAAAAAACATCTACCCATTATTAAGAGTGAAGTTAATCGAACGTTAACCTTAATGGATGATTTTTTAGATTATACTAAAATTAAAATCAATAAAGACATTATTGATATTTATATGTTATTAGAAGAAGTAATAAAAGTAATTAAACAATTAGTTAATTATCATGATGTTATTTTGGAAGTTAATATTCCGGATGACGAGTTGTTTCTTTTAGCTGATTATGAACGGTTAAAGCAAGTATTAATTAATATCTTAAAAAATGCTGTTGAAGCTAAAGATACAACTAAAGTTATGAAGATTGTTCTTGAGGCAAAAGCTACTGATGGTGAAGTTATTATTGAAATATGGGATAATGGAGTAGGAATGGATGCTGAGACTTTAAAAAATTGCGGTCAAATGTTTTATTCTACCAAAAAGAAGGGTACGGGCTTAGGAATAAGTTTATCCAAAGAGATTATTAGATTACATGAAGGAACAATAAAATATGAATCTGTTAAGGGTAGTTACACAAAGGTTATTATTACTTTACCCATTGATAAACAATTAAAAACTGCTTAAAGGCAGTTTTAGTAATAACCATAATAATATGGATAAGTATAACCAGGGTAATAATAATTTGGTCTAGCAAGTAAGGATCCAGTTATGCCGCCTAAGATAAAAGGAACAGCAAAGCCACCAAAGATACGATTATTATTGCGGTACATATTTCTTTGATTATATGGTACAATATAGGTATATGAATATGGATAACGATACATAATTATACTCCTTTCTAGTAGTATTTTATGTATTAAATAAGGGAGGGTGAGATAAAATGGATGATAGGTTAAAAAGCCTAGCCGAAAAGATAGTTAACTATTCGCTTCGTTTAAAGGAAAATGAAAAGGTCTTAATAAATTATTCAGCTTTAGCTGATACTGATTTATTAGAGTATCTAATTAAGGAGGTAGTGGCAGTAAAAGCGATTCCAGCGGTTAAATTTGATAATCCGACCATTAGCAATTTATTAGTAGAGAAGACCACGGATGAACGTATAAAATTATTAAAGGATTTAGCTGACCAAGAAGTGTATAATTATGATGCTTTTGTTAGTATTCGTTATAATTATAATGATTATGAAGGTAAGAATATTAAAAGTGATATTTTAGCTAGAATTGGTAAAGAATTAGAGGATAGTCATGATACGAGAATTAATAAAAGGAAGTGGGTATTATTAAATTATCCCTCAGTAGTAGATAGTTTTAAAGCGAAAATGACGACAACGGATTACCGTAATTTTGCTTTGGAAGTTATGAATGTTGATTATGCTGCTATGAGTAAGCAGATTGAGCCACTAAAAGCTTTAATGGAAAAGACAGATAAAGTTAGAGTTACTGGTAAAAATACGGATATAACTTTTTCGATTAAAGGGATGCCTATTATTCCGTGTACAGGAGAAAAAAATATCCCGGATGGTGAAATCTATACTGCACCGCTTAGAAATAGTGTTAATGGAGTAATAACTTATAATACGCCTAGTCCTTATCAGGGAAATGTTTATCAGAATGTCAGCTTAACCTTTAAAGATGGTAAAATCATTGAGGCTCGGGCTGATAATGATATTGAAGCTTTAAATCAAATCTTTGATGCTGATGCCGGTAGTCGTTATGTTGGAGAATTCTCTTTAGGTCTTAATCCTAAAATATTAGATCCGATGGGAGATATCTTATTTGATGAAAAGATTATTGGGAGTATTCATTTTACTCCTGGTCGCGCTTATAAAGATAGTTACAATGGTAATGATTCAAGTATTCATTGGGATATGGTTTTAATTCAACGAGAAGAATATGGTGGTGGCGATATTTACTTTGATGATAAATTAATTAGACATAATGGCCTTTTTGTGTTAGATGAACTAAAAAGTTTAAATTATGATATGTAAAAAAACACTTATGTGTTTTTTTATTTAGTTAAACGATACAAATTAATACTTGGATGATTAAATAAACGGAATTTTAAGAAAGAAGTACCAATCCCTCCAGAAACATACATCCGGCTATTATTAATATTATAATAATGATTATTATATTTTAAACTACCTTTTACATCATATAGACTACCAACAAAAGGTAGCCGTACTTGACCTAAATGAGAATGTCCAGCTAAGACTAAATTAATTGGTTTATTAGTTAGTTCATCAAATAGATCGGGTTCATGAATTAATGAGATGGTAAATAAATTATTATCCTTAAGATAAGAAAAACTCTTATCAAGGTCAGTTTTTTTCTTAAGCATACTTGCTGTACCAGTTAATAAAATAGGGGTATGACCTTTATAATAAATTAAATCGTAACTATTATCTAATATAATAAAATCTGTTTGACTTATGATCTTATCATAAGTTTTATTGTAATCATTGTTACCTTTAATTAAGTATTTGCCGACGGTAGCCTTAAGATCATTCATAAAACTTATGAGATTATTTATATCATCATCGGATAATTCATAATTATTATTCGTTAAATCACCAGTAAAAACAATTAAATCCGGTTTTATTTCATTAATGGTTTTTTGCACGTTATTTAATTCTTTTTTATAAATAGTTGATCCGTAGTGTAGATCAGTAAAATGAACAATTTTAAAACCATAGAAATTATCGGGTAGCTTATTATCTTTAATGGTATATTCGTTAACGTTTAGAAAAGCAGTTCCAATAAAACGGGCATAAAGAGCTACTCCGATCGTTAAAATCAGCAAGAATATTAAGCATTTGTGCATTCTTTGCTGTCTTTTTTTTCGTTTTTCGTTTTTTATTCTCTGATGAATACGCCGATTTTTCTTTTCTCTTGTTTCCATAGTCACCTCTATAATATAATACTAAAAACAGTTAATAAAAAGTTGTGAATAAAATGAAAAACAATTGGAACACATAAGTTATTCGTTTTCTTATACATATAAGCAAAAGATGAACCTAGGGCTCCATAAGGAATAATATAAAGTAAGTCAAGATTACTGTTCATTGTAAAAATAACGTGGCAGGCCCCAAAAGCTAGACCGGAAAAAAAGATAAAGAAGAACGGATTATGAAACATATCTTTAAATGTTTTACGAAAGGTTATTTCTTCGATAACAGGCGCTTGAAGAGTTGTAGCAATCAAAGTTAGCAGTGGGGTAACACTAATCATTTCTTGCACTAATTCTTCATTATTAGCTTTAATATCTTTAAAAATCAGTCCGATTAAGATGTTGGCAAGCGCCATAATAGTTAAACCGATATACCAAGACTTTAATCCTACCTGTATATCTTCTTTAAAGTGTTCCTTAAAGTCGCTTAAATACTTAATCATATCTTTTAAATATATTAGCACTAACATAATGATTAAAAGAAAATTACCCACGACACCTAAAAGAGTTTCATAGGCGATGGCAATATTTTCATTAACAAAGAGATAGGGAAGATTAGGAATAAAGAAAAACAAGAATAAAACCAAAAGAAATTTTAGAAGGGGTGTAATGGTTTTAAAATTAAAATCGCTATCGATGACATGCTTATAATTGAATATATTAATAGCTAAAGTTTCAATAAGAATTAAATAAATGTTAAGGTTGGCATGATAGGTAATTAACATAGTTAAAAGGATATTAAATATGGTTACGCCTAAACCAACTTTATTACTAATAGGATAGTCTTTTAAGATTAATTTAAAAATAGTAATGGGTGATAGGGTAATAATTAATATATAAATAAAGCTTTGAAAAAATTCCATTATCCATCCTCCAATACTATATTAATATGATTATATCAAAAAAAATAGAAAAATTATATAAATTAACTATAATTTTTGGAAAAGTTATGTTATAATTTATTTACAGCGAGTGGGAGAATCCCACTCTTTAATTTAATCTAGGAGGTTTTATGTATCAAAAAATTAGTGATTTGATTAATCCGGAAATGAATAAAATAGGTTTATGGGTAAATGAGGTAAGAATAGAAAAAGAAGGTCAAATGAAAAGCTTGGTCATCGTTTTGGATAGTGAAAAGACGATTGATTTAGATAAGATTGTTGAAGCTAGTAAAATTATTAATCCAATGGTTGATAAAGCTAATTTAATTGACGAAGAGTATATCCTAGATATATATGCTAAAGAAAAAGGAGGAGATTATCATGAATAATGCGAAGGAATTTATGAAGGCCTTAGATAATATTACCAAAGAAAAGGGAATTGAAAAGGAAAAAGTCATTGAAGCTATGAAATTAGCTTTAAATAGTGCTTATAAAAGAAACTTTAATTCTAATACTAATTCTAAAGTATCAATTGATCCAGATACAGGGGAGATTAAAGTTTATTCTTATATTACGGTTGTTGATAATAATGTTGATGATCGAGTAGATGAAGATGGAGATCTAATCGTTTTCAATCCGGCTACGGAAATTAAATTAGCGGATGCCTTGAAAATGGATAAGACTTTAAAAGTTGGTGATACCATTGATACTGAAGTAACTCCTCATGATTTTGGGCGAGTAGCTGCATCAACAGCAAAGCAAGTGGTTATTCAAAAAATGCGCGAAGCTGAACGAGAGAGTATTATGAAAGATTTTGGAGATAAACAAGATGAATTGTTAATTGGAACGGTAGCTTTAGAAGATCGTGATAATTATTTCATTGATCTTGGACGAACCAACGGTATTTTACCGAAGAGTGAAATTATCCCTGGAGAAAAAATTGAAATGGGTTCTAAAATCAAAGTTTATGTTAATAAAGTAGATAATAATGGCAAAGGTTTACTAATTCTTTTAACGCGAAAACATTATGGCTTTATTAAACGATTATTTGAGTTGGAAATACCTGAGTTATCCGATGGATCAATTTTATTATATAGTGTCGCTAGGGAAGCTGGGGCCAGAAGTAAAGTAGCTGTTTATTCAGAAGATAGTCGTATTGATCCGATTGGGGCTTGTATTGGTGAGAAAGGTTCTCGAATTGCCCACATCATTGAGGAAATTGGCGGTGAAAAAATTGACATTGTGCGCTATGATAAAGATCCAGAGATCTTTATAGCCAATGCCTTAAGTCCGTCTAAGAATTTAAAAGTATTAATTTTGGATCCGAAAAAGCAAGAAGCGTTAGTTATTGCTGATCAAGATAATTTCTCTTTAGCTATTGGCAAGAAGGGTCAGAATGTTTTGTTGGCTTCACGATTAACGCGTTATAGAATTGATATTAAAAGTACAGAGCAAGCTAGAGAAATGGGCATTAATTTTAAGGACTAAGGAGGTAAATTATGGTTAATAAAAAAATACCATTAAGAACTTGCGTAGTAACAAAAGAAAAACTACCTAAAAAAGAATTATTAAGAATTGTTAGAACGCCCGAACAAGAGATAATTATTGATTTAAAAGGAAAAAGTAATGGACGTGGTGCATATATTAAAAAGGATTTAGCTGTTTTAGCGAAGGCTCAGGAAAAGAAAATCTTAGATAAACATTTAGAAGTAACTATTCCGGATCAAGTATATGAAGAAATGAAAAAAGTAATAGAGGTAAATAATGGAGAGAATAAGTTTTGATGAGTATTTTATGAAAATGGCTTTTTTAGCCAGCGAAAGATCAACATGTGAAAGAAGAAGAGTTGGAGCAGTTTTAGTTAGGGATCGCCATGTTATTGCGACTGGTTATAATGGAGCGGCTATGGGGGTAAAGCATTGTGGTGAAAAAGGGGGCTGTATTAGACAACAATTAGGTATTGAAAGTGGTAAACAATTAGATATATGTTCAGCAGTTCATGCTGAACAAAATGTTATTGCTCAAGCGGCTTATCATGGCATTGCTACTAAGGATAGTATCCTGTATGTGACGATATCACCTTGTTTTACATGTGCTAAGCTTTTAATTAATGCAGGAGTTAAAGAAGTGGTAATTAATGGATATTATCCAGATGATCGTACCGAAGCTCTTTTTGAAGAAGCTAAAATTAAGATTAGGAAAATAGAAATAAAACAGAAATAAGAAAGAGGTGATTTTAATGATGAGTATATTAGATTATGCTTTAGACGTTAATAAAACCAGTGAAGAAATTATTAAGTTATGTAATAAACTAGGAATTAAGGTGCAAGATGAGAATTATGAACTTAATGAAGATGAAATTGTTCTTTTAGATAATGAGATTCAAGATGGTAATGTATCATCAGATATAGAAAATGAAGAAGAATATGATGATGAATATTTAGATCAAAAAGTAGAAGAAATAGTTAATAATTCAAAATTAGAGGCTTATTCGCCAGAAAAAGTAACCAAAATAAAGACGAAAATAGTCATTAATGATGGTAATCAAGCTTTTCTAAAAGAAAAGAAGGCTATCTACAAACATCGTGATAAATTATTAACCAATGAAGAAACGCAAGACGAAAATGTTCTTCTTTATAAAGAAGGGATGAGCGTAACTGAATTAGCTGACTTGCTAGAAATTTTACCAACAGAAATAGTTAAGAAATTATTTAAGCTAGGGATTATGGCTAATATTAATCAATCCCTAAACTATGAAACAGTAGAAATATTATGTCTTGATTATGGCAAAGAGGTCAAAAAAGAAGAGACTAAAGACATTTCTAATTTTGAAAATTATGAAATAGTGGATAAAGAAGAAGATTTACAGGAAAGACCACCCGTTGTAACAATAATGGGTCATGTTGATCATGGCAAAACTTCGTTATTAGATGCGATTAGAAAAACGAATGTAGTTGAAGGTGAAGCCGGGGGAATAACGCAAGCAATTGGAGCTTATCAGGTTACTTGTAAAGATAAAAAAATTACCTTTATTGATACTCCGGGTCATGCAGCCTTTACAGAAATGCGCGCTCGAGGAGCCAGTGTAACGGATATTGTTATTATTATTGTGGCAGCTGATGATGGCGTTATGCCTCAAACAAAGGAAGCCATTGATCATGCCAAAGCAGCCAATGTGCCAATTATTGTAGCTATTAATAAGATTGATAAACCAGGAGCTAATCCGGATAAAATTTTAACAGGATTAGTTGATGCCGGTCTAACTCCAGAAGCTTGGGGGGGCGATACCTTAGTAGCTAAAATTTCAGCTAAAACCGGTGAGGGAATTGATAGTTTACTAGATACTATTTTGTTAGTAGCTGAAATGCGTGATTTGAAAGCTAATCCGTTAAGATATGCTACAGGAACAGTAGTTGAAGCAAAAATGGATAAACAGATTGGTTCGGTTGTAACCTTATTGATTCAAAATGGAACTTTGCGTTTAGGTGATCCAATTGTCGTTGGTCAGGGTTATGGTAAAGTGCGTACCCTTAAAAATGACCTAGGTCAAGATATAACTTATGCCTTACCAGCTACCCCAGTGGAAATTACTGGACTTAATGATTTACCTATGGCCGGTGACAAATTTATGGCTTTTGAAACCGAAAAACAAGCTCGAAGTGTATCTGATGCAAGAAAAGTTAGGGCGAAGGAAGTAGATACCAATAAATCGGGGATGACGTTAGAAGATTTATTCTCCTGTATTCAGTCCGGTATAAAGGAAATTAATGTCGTTTTAAAAACCGATGTTAAAGGAAGCCAAGAAGCCGTAAAGAATTCGTTAGAAAAAGTCCAAGTAGAAGATGTCCGCATTAAAGTTATTCGTAGTGGAGTAGGAACCATTAGTGAAAGTGATGTTGTCTTGGCTAATGCTAGTAATGCCATTGTCATTGGCTTCAATGTTCGTCCTTCTGTTAAAACTATGGAAATGGCTAAGGAATATGGTATCGAGATAAAACTATATGATATCATTTACAAAATTGTTGAAGATATGGAAGCAGCTATGAAAGGTATGCTAGAACCAATATTTGAGGAAAAAGTAACTGGGACAGCAGAAGTTAGACAATTATTCAAATTTTCAAAAGTAGGAACGATTGCGGGATCACATATTACTAATGGTTTAATTAAAAACAATAGTGATATTCGTATTATTCGTGATGGTATTGTTATTTATACCGGGAAGATTGGTTCACTTCAAAGAGAAAAAGAAAATGTCAAAGAAGTTAAAAATGGTCTAGATTGTGGTATCACAATTGAAAACTTTAGTGATATAAAAGAAAATGATATTATTGAAGCTTTCGAAGTAGTAGAAATAAAAAGATAGGTGATAATTATGAATGTAAAAATCCAAAGATTGAACAATGCCTATGCTGCAGAAATAAGCAAGATTATTGCTATGGAAATAAGAGATGATGATATATCTTTTGTTACGATTACCGGATGTGACATATCAAGCGATTTAAGTTATGCTAAAGTATACTTTACAGTCTTAGATGAATCGAAAAAACAAAGTACTTTGAAAGCTTTAAATAATGCTAGTGGTTTTATTAGAATGACCTTAGCTAATCGTATTGATATAAGGCATACGCCGGAATTAAAATTTATTTTTGATGATTCCATTGAAAACGGTCAACGAATAGAAAATATTATTGATAATTTAAAATAAAGTGTCTAATGACACTTTTTAAGGTGGTAAATAAATGGACGGAATAATTATTGTTAATAAAGAAAAAGGCTATACAAGCAGGGATGTTGTTAATATTATTTCTAAAAAACTAAATACTAAGAAGGTTGGTCATGCCGGTACTTTAGATCCCATAGCAACCGGAGTTTTAATTCTGGGTGTTAATAAAGGAACAAAAGTATTAGAATATTTAAGTAATGATTTTAAAGAATATGAGGCTGAGGTCATGTTAGGTATTGAGACTGATACATTAGATATTATTGGTAATATAGTCAATACTGGTAAGGTAGAAAATATATCAAATGCGGAAATAGAAGCAATATTAACAAGTTTTTTAGGATTAAGTATTCAGGAAGTGCCGAAATATTCAGCTATTAAAATTAAAGGTAAAAAATTATATGAATATGCTAGAGGCAATAAAGAAATAGACTTACCTAAACGACAAATAGAAATAAAGGAAATAAAGTTAACAAAAAAATTGTATAAAGAAGATGATTATTATTGTTTTAAGTTTAAATGCTTAGTTAGCAAGGGAACTTATATTCGAAGTTTAATACGAGATATTGGTATAAAACTAGGTACATATGCTACAATGAAGAATTTAAACCGGTTAAGTCAGGGAATATTTAAAATAGATGAGGCCATTAATCTAACGGAGATTAATATAGATAAAATAATTCCTATAAAAGAAGCTTTGCATAATTATTCTTTAATTAAAGTTTCTAAAGAAGAAAAAATAAAAGTCTTAAATGGATGCAAGTTAGATAAAAAAATTGATGATAATATTGTAATATTAATAGATGATCAAGATGAAGTAATTGCGATATATCAAAAAGAACAAGATACTATAAAACCATTAAAGGTCCTCAACTAATTTTTTTAAATAAAAAATAAGAAATTTTATTGATTTCTTATTTTAATACTAGTTTTGAAACTATTTCAACTGGTAAATTTTTTCCATAAGATATTCCACCTTTTTATAATGTTCTATGTTATATCATACTTGATGTATAAAGTCAAAATATTAATCATATTTTTATTTTAAGGCTAGACAATTAATATATGATTTGTTATAATACTCTTGCTTACTTTAAATGGCGATGTAGCTCAGTTGGCTAGAGCACTCGGTTCATACCCGATAGGTCGAGGGTTCAAATCCCCCCGTCGCTACCAAATGCAGATGTGATTTAATGGTAGAATATGACCTTGCCAAGGTTAATACGGGGGTCCGATTCCCCTCATCTGCTCCATAATGATAGGAAACTCGGACAAATATGTCTCCGAGTAGTAATAGATACTAACAGAAATGTTAGTTTTTTTGTTATGAAAAGGAGATGGTTTGAGTGTTAGCAATAGAAACTAGAGAGTTAAATATATCTTCTACTCTCAAAAAGAAAATAGAAATGATTGGTAAATTTACTAATACTAAGCCAATTATTAAAAATGGTTGTGTAAAAAGTGTAATGAATACTAATATTGCTTACGCCATGCCACATATTGTAAGATTCAAAGACATAAATTACCTTATTTTTGATGAATGTGAAGATGTTTATGTTAATGATATGCACCATAAGATAAAATTCAAAGATTTAGAATGGCATATAAAATCAAGCTAATTTGTAGACAAATCCTAAAAAATAATGTATTATAAACAGCAATAACTGAGCAGAATCATCGTTTGTTATTGGGGGAAT
>CAZHWO010000002.1:0-44186 GCA_964536075.1 uncultured Muribaculaceae bacterium
TCTTTTAAATTTTTCTTATACTCTCTTGATATAAGATAGCTTTCTTTACCACCTTTAAAGATCATTAGGTTTTCCGATAATATTATCTTGGTTAGGTTATGAATGTTAATTATACAACTTCGATGAGTTTGGATAAACCGGCTATCTTTTTCAAGTTTTCTCTTTAATTCTTGAATACTCTGTTTAAAACTATATTTATTACTTTTTGTTACAATATTACAATAATTCTGATTAGGTATCTTTTCAATATAAAGAATATCAGAATATGGTACCTTATATATTTCACCATCTTGTTGAAAACTAATAGAAAGATCAGCAGTGGTGATTTTTATTGCACAGGTTAAAGCTTCTTTCAGTTCTTCTTCAAAATTAGAGTACTTAGATATAAAGTCTAACAATAATGTTTTGCTACGATAAGATTCATTTCTTAGTTCACTATGGACTGTAACAATAATAATGGGACTTTTCCAATCACCACTATTTCTAATGTCTCGTGCTAGATCAATACCCGATTTACCTGGAACCTCAATATCGAAGATAAATATTCGATTGCCCACAATATTATCGATCTTTTTTAACAGGCTTTTGTCATAGCTAGCAAATTCTTCAATTTTATAGTTATCATTGCGATTACCCATAAATTGATGAATAATTTTAATGTATGAATTTCTCATTTCCAAATTGTCTTCATAAATTATAAATGTTAGCATATCAACATGCCTCCCTATTATTATTTATATTTTACCATATTTTGGCAAATTTTGACATATAAAAAACTTTTCCGAGGGAAAAGTTTATTTATCTTTATTTATTATCGTTGTTTTAACCATAAAACTAATAATAATAGTTAGGAAAATAAAATACATAATTATTCCTATGGAGGAACTTACTAAAGCATAAACAATGGACGAGGTAGCTAATAGACAGGTTATTAGATAAATTATTAATACGGTATTGCGGTGTGAGAAATTCATTTTTAATAATTGATGGTGGAGATGCTGTTTATCAGGCATATAAATTGGTTGATGTTTTAAAAGACGGCGAACAATGGCAAAGAAAGTATCTATTATAGGGATTGATAATATTAACATCGGGATAAATAATGACGTAAGTGCAGTTCCTTTGAAACCTAATAGAGATATTATAGCTATAATTAAACCTAAAAACATTGATCCCGAATCACCAGCAAATATTTTAGCTGGATAAAAGTTATGATATAAAAAGCCTAATGATGAACCTAAAGTTAAAAAGATAATTAAAATCTCTAAATAATCATTTTTACCTAAACTATAACTAATTATTCCGATTGTTAAAAAGAAAATTGAAGATATGCCTCCAATTAAACCATCTAATCCATCAATAAAATTCAGAGCATTTATACAACCAACAATAAATAATATAGTCATGGGATAAGTCATAAAACCAAAATTAAAATAAAGACCAAAGGCTGTTAAATCCTTTAACAGGATATCACCATAAAAAGCAATAACTAAAGCTGCTGCTATTTGACCTAATAATTTTATTGAAGCTTTAATCGGTTTAATATCATCGATTATTCCTGTAATTATGACAATAAAACTGGCAATTAAAATAGCGTTCATTCTTAGCGTTGGTTGGCCAAATATCATATAACCGATAAGAAACCCGGAAAATATTCCCAGGCCACCCAGTCTTGGCATTGGTTTGGCATGAACCTTTCTTTCATTGGGAATATCCATTGCTCCTATATGAGCGGCAATTTTTTTAACTATAGGAATTATTAAAGCTGTAAAGACAAATGTCGTAATAACAATCATTATTATTTTTTTAATATCCATATATCTACTACCTCTTTCTAGTATCATTATAACATAATACAAAAAAAGAATATATAAATATATTCTAATTATCAACGAGATGAATATTATCCAAAAGGACGCCTGTTCCTTCAGCAACACAGGTTAAAGGAGAACTAGCGATTCTTATGGGAACCTTTAATTCACGGGTTAAGAGTTTATCAAGATTAGTTAATAATGATCCTCCACCAGTTAAGGTTATACCATTATCATAAATATCAGCCGATAATTCTGGCGGGGTCTGTTCTAATACCTTTTTAGTTACTCGGACAATTTCATCAACACTTTTTTTAAAGGCTTCTTCCGTATCCTGAGCATTAACAATAACTGTTTTAGGTAAGCCGTTAACAACATCACGGCCTTTAATTTCCATAGTTTCTTTACCATTTTTAGCCATGACATTACCAATTTGTTTTTTTATCTCTTCAGCAGTTCTTTCCCCAATTAAGAGCTTGTACTTTTCTTTAATGTAATTAATTAAATCATTATCAAAGGTATTGCCAGCAATACGTAGAGAATCACTTATAACAATTTCTCCTAGAGATAAAACGGCTATATCGGTCGTTCCTCCTCCGATATCAATAATCATATTACCACTGGGCTTAGCTATATCGAGCCCAGCTCCGACGGCTGCTACTTTGGGTTCCTCTTCCACAAAAACCTTTTTAGCACCCATTTTCTCAGCTACTTCTTTAATAGCATTCCTTTCAACCTGCGTTATATTAGTTGGACAACATATCAGTATTCTCGGTTTACCAAAAATACCCTTACATTTTATTTTTTGAAGTAAGTAATTAATCATTACTTCAGTCATTTCAAAGTCCGCAATTACTCCATCTTTTAAAGGTCTAATAGCTTTTACTTTTCCTGGGGTTCTTCCTAACATTTGATTGGCTTCTTCTCCCACGGCTAGCACTCTTTTATTATTACTATCAATGGCTACCACACTTGGTTCGTTTAAAATTACTCCTTCGCCTTTAACAAAAATTAATATATTAGCTGTTCCTAAGTCTATTCCTATATCTTTTGAAAACAAAATTTCACATCCCTTTTTTTATATTTAAATATTTCTCTCTGGTTGATTGACCACCTTTAATGTGACGAGTATCAATATGATTACTAAAGACATCCCCTACTGCATAGTATATTTTAGTATCAATTTCCAATAATCGATCTCTTAAATCTTTATGGACCGTACTTTTACTAACACTAAAAGTTTTGGCAATCTCTCTAACGGTTTTATCAGTTTCTAATATATATCTGCTTTCTGACAAAACTCTATTAACAATTCTCTTATTCATATAAACCCTCTTTGGTAAATTATATCGAGTCGCTAGAGGAAATATGAATAAAAAAAGGCATAAACTGCCTATAAATCTTTAATTGTTTTGTTATAGTATAGTTCTGGATTTACAACACTTCCATTATAGAATAATTCAAAATGTAAGTAAAAATTGTCATCTCCACTAACACTATTAGTTCCACTTGTTCCAATTATTTGGCCTTGTTGAATATTATCACCTTTTTTAATATTAACATCTTTTAAACTTTGATAGACACTGATTAAATTATTATCATGTTTTATTTCTATAACCTGACCAAATAATTCATCATTATAAATATTACTAACCGTACCACCTAATATGCTAACAACATCAAATGCCTCACCTAACATGTAATCAATACCAGTATTTTGCATATAAGTTCCACCGTAATATAATATTGCTTTTTCCTGCGAAGTATTATCGGCTTGATAATCATAAAAACTTTTCCCAACAGTGACCGCTTCATTAGTGTATGGCTTAATTATGACTACTGTTTCATTGATAACCTGAGTATCTTCATCTTTAACGATTTCAACAGTATATTTGATATCTTCGGGAGTTTCTTTTAAACTTTTTTGCAAATTAGTAATAAATATCCCTAAAAGAGCTCCTGTTACTAATAAAACATAGATCGTTTGGGCAACAAATGGTTTTAATTTTAATACCTTCTTCATAAATTCACCTCATTAAAAGTTTGAGCTAAATTTATTTTTTTATACATAGATTATGAAATTTTTGATGCTAAGAAAATATCATATAGGAAATTGGTTATAATATAAATGAATAAAAAACACAAAAATAGATAAAAAATTCGGGCTTGAAGAACTTTATTTTTTTTAAAAAGATAGTTAATATTAATTGAATCCATAGCTAAAAAAACGAATGGTGTAACAGTAAGATAAAGAAAGAATTTACCATTCACTATTTATTCACCTGTTCCTTCGTAGTCACTAATCATCTGAATTCTTTTAATATGTCTTTTTTCATCAGAAAAATCAGTATTTATAAAGGTATCTATAATCTTTTTAATTTTATGAAAAGATAATTTACTAGAAAGAGCCAAAATATTAGCATCATTATCTAATCTTGTCCATTTGGCTTCCTCCACATCATGAACATTAGCACAACGAATATCTTTTACTTTGTTACATGCAATAGACATGCCAATACCACTACCACAGATAGCTATACCTATTTCTATTTCCTTGGTATTAATTTTTTCCCCTAAAATAAAGGCATATTTAGGATAATCTACAGATGATCTTGTTTTAGTTCCATAGTCTTTTACAATGTGATCTTTATTACTTAGATATTTAATAATTTTAGCTTTAATATCATATCCACGATGATCACTAACAATTCCTATCTTCATAATTACCTCCTACTATAGATTTATTATATCCTATATTTATTATTTTTACAAAAAAATAAGAGGAAAAAACCTCTTATTCACTAAAACCATATTTTTTATTAAATTTGTCAACTCGGCCTGTTTTTGAAGCACGGTTTTGTTTGCCTGTGAAGAATGGATGACATTTAGAACATACTTCAACTTGGATAGTTTCCTTAACTGATTTTGTTTTAAAGGTTTCCCCACAAGCACAGGTAACATTAGCTTCTTTTATTTCTGGATGAATTCCTTTTTTCATATTATTTCTCCTTCCGCCATGATTTAAATTTAAACCATAGTTCTAAATTGCTAGTTTATTATAACAGTTTTCTTAAGGTTTTACAAGTCTATTATGGATTTTTTTTGCATTAAAGTAATTATTTTGTTAGAAATATCGATATAACCTTTGCTGTTAGGATGAATATCTAAAGGATTAGGCAAATAATTAGCATTTTGGCTAAGTGTATCCGATATTTTAACAAATTGAACATTATGATCTTTACATACTTGTTGAAAAACTTTATCACTATAAGTAATATATTTATTTACGGTCTGATTGGATAAAGGATTATAGTAACCAACTAATATAATGGTGCCTTTGGCATATTTTTTAATTAAACCTAACATATTGGATAATTCTAAAGAAAGACCATCGATCTTTTTATATAGATTGTTATTTGCCACGGTATCATTACTTAGTGCATTTAAGTCTATATTGTTAAACAAATCATCAAAACCAATTGATATGGTTACCAAATCAGAGGAGCGCAACAATTCTTTTAAATAAATATTTTTATTGCCTATGGTGGCAACGACATTATTATCTATTTGATTGACAACATCAGTAATTTTATAACCACTTTGGGTATAGGCTTTAGTATAATATTTTAATATTTGTTTATTTTTTAAGTAATCGGCTAGATAGTCTACATAACTATAACTTATGTTGCCATATGGGGTCGTACCTTGAGCTAGAGAATCTCCTAAAGCCACATAAATAATCTGATGAGGATTTTTTGTGCGATAAATAAAGAAGATTGATAAAAAGACTAATATAATAAAGAGCATCTTTTTGATTTTTTTCATGTTTTCCTCCAAAAAAAAATAGAGATTATCTATTTAATTATATTTCCTTTATCTCTATTCTAGCACCAACATTGGTTAATTTTTCGACAATTCCCTCATAGCCTCTTAAGATATGTTCAATATTAGTAATAGTAGTGGTTTTAGTGGCTATTAAACCGGCTAAAACCATGGCGGCTCCAGCTCGAAGATCAGTTGCTTCAATTTTAGCACCCTTCAATTGACAAGGTCCCTGAAAAGTGGCCTTTTTACCATTAACTTTAATTTTAGCACCCATTTTATTAAAAGCTTTAATATGCATGAACCGATTTTCAAAAAGATTTTCTTCAATACTAGCTCTTGGGCACATGGTTAAAAGCGGTGTAATTGGCTGTTGAAGATCAGTAGGAAAGCCTGGATAGACTTGCGTTTTTATGGATATGGACTTATATTTATCCGGTTTAGAAACAATAACATAATCACTACCAATTTCCATACTTACTCCGGCTTCTTGCAATTTTAAAAGTAAAGCATCAATATGTTCAGGAATTAAATTATTTATTTTTAACTGTTTTCCCGCTATGGCTCCTAAAATAACATATGTTCCTGCTTCAATACGATCAGGGATTATTTCATGAAAGCATCCTTTTAAATGTTCTACCCCTTTAATAATAATCGTACTAGTACCAGCACCAGTTATTTTAGCGCCCATATTATTTAAAAAGGTGGCAACATTAACTATTTCTGGCTCTTTAGCAGCATTATCAATAACAGTTTTACCCTTAGCTTTAACAGCTGCCAACATAATATTAATAGTAGCTCCAACCGAAGCAATATCAAGATATATATTAGCACCTTTTAATTCTTCAGCATAAATATGATATCTATTATTTTTTTCTTCGACAGTAGCGCCTAGCGCTTCAAAACCTTTTAAATGTAAGTTAATGGGCCTTTTTCCAATAGAGCATCCGCCAGGAAAAAACATTTCAACATTCCCATATTTACCTAATAAAGCTCCCATAAAATAATAAGAAGCTCGTAATTTTGTTGAAATCTTTTCAGGGATAGCCTTATTTACTATTGTTGTAGGATCAATAACAATGGTTTCTGACGTTCTTTGAACGGCGGCGCCTAAGTACTTTAAAATACTACCTAACGCATCGGTATCGGATATTTGAGGAACATTTAAAATTGTTACCTTATCATCAGCCAAAATAGCAGCTGGAATTAGGGCCACAGCACTATTCTTGGCTCCACTAATGGTTATTTCTCCCGATAGCTCTTGGCCACCTTTTATTTCTAGTACTTTCATAACTACCTCCGTACTTATCTAATATATTTTATTATTAAATTTTTTTTTCGTTTCTAAAAGTGTTAATTATTTCTCGGATTGTATCTTTAATAGCGGTTTCACCACTACCAATAATTTTTCTAGGATCATATACTTGTTGATTATTAGCAATAAAAGTCCGCACAGCTTTTGACCAATTAACTTGCAGCTCAGTATTAATATTAATTTTGCTTGTTCCACAATTAATAGCTTTTATAATTTTCTCTTTACTAACACCGGTTCCTCCATGTAATACAAGCGGAATGCCAGTTTTTTTACTTATTTCTTGCATACTTTCAAAATCAATTTTTTCTTCACCATTATATAAACCATGAACCGTTCCTAAAGCTGGGGCAAGCATAGTGATATTAGTTTGTTTAGCCAATTCCAAAGCATCTTCTACGGAAGCATATTTTATTCCACTAGCATGACCATCCTCTACTCCACCAATATAGCCAATTTCGGCTTCAACACTTACCTCATATTTTTGAGCATAGGCAACAACTTTTCTCGTATCTAAAATGTTTTGTTCTAACGGTTCCTTGGAAGCATCGAGCATGACCGAAGTAAAACCACTATTAATGGCTTTTTTACATGATTCAACACTGTCTCCATGATCTAAGTGTAAGACAACTGGAATGGTAATTTTTAAATCTTTAATCAATCCTTTTACCATGCTAGCAACGGTGTTATACCCGCCCATATGTTGACAAGCGCCTTCACTGACGCCCAAAATAACAGGATATTGTTGGTTTTGGCACTCCTCTAAAATATATTTTGTCCATTCTAAATTATTAATATTGAATTGGGGTATAGCATAACCTTTAGCTTTGGCTTGGGTCAAAATTTTTTTAGCATTTACTAACATATTATCACCAAATTAATCATATTCCCTATTACTTTTAAAGTCAAATAAAAACACTGAAATTTGACATTTCAGTGTTAAGATTTCTCTTAATTTTTAACTTTTACTTTTTCGGTTGCACATGGACTTTGATACATCTGTCCTAAAGTATCCGTACAATTATCTACTTTTATACCAAGAGTTGCGATTGCAGATTCAGGTGTATATTTTTGACCTTTGTGGGTTATAGAAATTTCCATAACACTAGCTACAGAGGTCACAGCCATACCGTATGAAAGAGCAACATATTGAGCAAACGGATTAACACTTTCAAGACAACCTTGGCTACTATCAGAATAGTTAAATGATTCACTTAAAACAAGGTATTTAACTACATCTTCAAAAGCTTTTTCAGTGGTTTTCTTAACCGTACTTACTCGTTTACCACTATAAGCTGCATCAATAATATTCTTTTTATCGGAAGCCATGTGTGCAACAAACTCACGATCATATTTATCAGCAAAAATAGTAGGAAGTAGTTCTTTGTTTACACTTTCAAGAAGATATGGATTATATTCTGAATTATCAATAGCTCCAGCAATTGATTCTGTACCACCAGCATGAGCTGCTTGAACAGGACCACTTTTGATAGCATTCATAATCTGATCTTCTGTGTAACCATAACTATACGGATCAATTCCATTAGCTACTAAGGTCATAATTAAGACATCTGATTTAGTAATATTATAAAATCTTGCTAATTTAGCCGTGTCAATTTTATTAGTTCCGTCTATAATAGCACTTGGGTCTACTCCAAGAACTTTATCTTTAGGTGATTTAGCTGCTTCAGTTGTATTTGGAGTAGTCATTACTACTGCTGTTTGATCATTTAAATCTATATATACTTCCCCGGCAACAGATGATAAAGCTACAGGATCCATTGGATCAAATAAATGCTCATCAACTTCAATATTACTAACTAAAGCATTAATACTGCCAACCGTAGTGTCATCAGTAGTACTTACTGTAGTCGATCCTGTGTTTCGGCCTTTAAAGCCATTAACTACCGCAATAACCCCTGTTGCAGCCAAAGCTAAAGCAACAGCAATACCAGTGATTTTTAAACCCTTTATTGAGTGATCTCCTGTGGATGCTTCACCTACTGCTACTGGCACTGGTGTTAGCTCTGGCTCTGGTGTTGGCTCTGGCTCTGGTGTTGGCTCTGGCTCTGGTATTGGCTCTGGCTCTGGTGTTGGCTCTGGTGTTGGTTCTGGTTCTGGCTCTGGCTCAGTATAAGGCGGCATTAGCTCTATTGGTTCTAAATCATCTTGTGATTCATCATTTGCATCCAATTCTTCAGCCTTTGGTTCTTCAATTGGTTCTACTGGATTTATTCCTTCCGGTTCTGGTAAATCAACTTTTTCATCTTCTCCAGGAATCTGATTTTTAATATTTTCTTGCATAGTTATTAACTCTTGATCAGTTACTGTTTTAATAATAGCGCCTTTATCATTAGTAACTCTTTTAACAAAGAAAAGCAAAGATATTTTTTCAGGCTCTGAAAGTTTTGTTTCGTCAATAATAATTTGTTTTGTTTCCCCATTTTCTTCATACTCTATAATAGTGTTATTGGAAACACCCAAATTCCATGTTGCACTTTGATATATTGTAGTAACTTTGATGTTTTTGTTATTTAATAAATCGTTTAAATACATATAATTCTCCCCCTTTTTTAATGGTTGCCATGTATTGTACCACATTATTTAAGAAATGTCAAATAGTTAAATAATAAATCGCTAAAATAATTAAAATTATACTGCCGATAAGGATCGTCTTATTACCAAAACTTTTATTTAGTCTATTACCAATTAATAAACCTATATAAGTAAAAAAAAATGAAACAATTGCAAAGACCATAGCCGAAATAATGATCGAGCTTTGTAAGATTCCAAAACCAACACCAATAAAGAAACTATCTAGACTAACCGATAAACCAAATAATAATAAAGAAAAAAAGTTCTTAAGTTCTTCCAATTTTTTATTATCTTTAATAGATATTAACATTTCTAAGGCAATAATAAAAAAGACACTGGCAATAAAAAGATGTTCGGGAATTAAAATAATTTTATTAATAGCCGAACCAAAATAAAAACCGATTATGGGCATAAAGAAGTGATATAAACCAACAATGAAACTTAGTTGAATAATTTTCTTTTTATCTAATCCTAGTGTACCGTAAATAATAGATAAAGAAAAAGCATCCATACTTAGACTTATTCCTAGTATGATGCTTATGATAAAGTCCTTCATTAATATCACCCTCTTTTAAATATTATTGATGATACTAATATTTAATTCAAAAACTTTGCGATTAATTCCGATACAAAAAATTTATATTCTACTTCATCACTATCTTCAGCTTCTAATAAACATAGAGGAGGAAAGAGAACACACCAGAAATTATTTCCTGCCCCTTCTCCCAAAGTAACTACTAATGATTCATAATATCCTTCTTGGTATGTAACCCCTTTATAAACTTTATCGGGAAAATAATTTTGACCAAAGTTAACAGTAAAATTAGTGTCATTCTTATACTTATTTAACGTCTGCTTGACATTGTATTTAATATCTTCTAGGTTATTTACTATTATTTGTTGGGCTTCTGATACATTTTTACTATCTTTTAACTTGTCATAGATATTAGTTTTTAAATTGGTGACTACTTGTTCTTTAATATATTGATCTTCAGGGGTATTGCTGTTAGCAATGACTCTTATTCGTAAAGCTTCATCGGGAATTATTAATGCCTCACTTTTATTTATTATTAAAGTTATAATAACTAAGGTAAGCAGCATTAGAGTAAAAACTTTTTTCATAATAAAACCACCTTTCTATATAAATATTGAAGTGGTTTTATTTTTTTATTCACAATTATGAGTTACAAATATCATCCTATTTCGATTTTGTAAATCTTTTTCAACTTTTATGGTTACATTGGGTAAATATTTATTAACAAGATTAACGATATCCTTTGCTTGGTTATGGCCAATTTCCAAGGCTAGAAGGAAGCGATCTTTAGTTGTTAATGCTACTCTTTTTAGAATTTGGTCATAATATTTTAGACCATTTTCACCACCATATAGAGCTAGATGGGGTTCATTATTTTTTACTAAGGCATCAATTGATTCATCGTCTCTTATATATGGAGGATTAGATATAATAATATCATATTTATCAGTAACTAAATCGAGCATATCTCCTTTAACGATAGCAACGTCAGCCTTTAACTTTCGTTTATTTTTCCGAGCCACTTTTAAAGCTTTAGTACTTATATCTAACAGGGTTACCTGAAGGTTGGGGCATTCTTTTTTAATAGTTATGCCAATGGCCCCGGTTCCACAGCCTAAATCAATTAATTTACCTACATTATGAAAATATTTATTGATGTAGGCCAAGGTTTTTTCTACTAATAGTTCCGTTTCAAATCGCGGAATTAAAACTTGTTCGTTAACAAGAAAATCGTAGCCATAAAAAGTCGTTTTACCAAGAACATATTGTAACGGCTTCCCGGCTAATAGCTTTTTAACAGCGTTTTCATAGTTGAAAAAGATATCACTTGATATCTCTTCTTCTAAATCAAGAACTAAATTAGGTTTATCTAAAAGATAGCTAATAAGCCGTTTCTTATCTTTGATTGATATCTGTTTATTATAATCTAAAAGATCCTTAATGGTCATTATTTTTTTCCTTTAATCTTCTGTTTTGATCTTCAGCTATTAAGGCATCAATAATATCTTCTAAGTCACCTTCTATAACGCGATCTAATTGCTTAGTAGTATAATTGATACGATGATCGGTAACGCGGTTTTGAGGATAGTTGTAAGTTCTGATTTTTTCACTTCGATCGCCAGTACCAATCTTATTTTTTCGTTCAGCTCCTAATTCTTTATCTCGTTCCTGCATTTTTAAATCATATAACCTTGCTTGGAGAATCTTTATCGCTTTTTCTTTATTCTTAATTTGTGATCTTTCCGTTTGAGAATAAACAACTAATCCGGTAGGAATATGAGTAAGTCTTACAGCAGAATCGGTAGTATTTACTCCTTGCCCACCACATCCGGAACTCCTCGTAATATCAATTCGTACTTCATTCATATCTAGATCGGAATCAATATCCTCTACTTCAGGCATAACTAGGACGGTGGCTGTCGAGGTATGTATACGACCTTGCGTTTCTGTTTCCGGAACCCTTTGAACGCGATGTGATCCACTTTCATATTTAAACTTGGCATAGGCATTATGACCTTTAACCAAAAATTCCACTTGCGTAAAGCCACCACTTTCTCCTTCAATAGCGTTTAATAATTCAACAGTAAACCCTTCATTGATAGCATACTTGGTGTACATACGATATAAATCACCAGCAAAGATATTAGCTTCATCCCCACCGGCAGCCCCTCTTATTTCAATAATAACGTTTTTGCCATCATTAGGATCTTTAGGAATTAATAATTTCTCTAATAATAATAGTAACACTTCTCCTGATGATTCTAATCGAGGTAGCTCTTCTTGAGCCATATCTTTTAATTCAGGATCTTTAAGCATTTCCTTAGCAACATTTATATCTTCTAGAACCTGTTTATATTTACGATATGTCTGAACAGTCTCTTCTAAAGAGGCAATCTCTTTGGAAATTTCTCTAGTTAGATTTAAATTAGTAATTGTTTCTGGTTGGATTAATTTAGCAGTTAAATCTTGGTATTTTTTTGCAATATTTTCTAGTGTTTCAATCATTTAGATCACCTTTCTTTCCATATTATAGCACAAAGATTAAAAAACTAGAATTATTCTTCTAATTCTAGTTCGTCTTCACTTAAAACAACCAGGTCCTTTAATTCATTTTCAGTATCTATTTCAAGCAAGTCATCTTTATCATCATAAGATTCTTCTAATTCTTCTTCAATAAGATCTTCCGATTCTTCTTTTAGACTGTCTAACTCATCTTCATCTTCGTCGATAGCCACTATAACTTTGTCAGAGGTATGGCGACTTCTTAAATCCCAATTTCCATTAGGTAAAGATAAAAATCTTTTATCAATAGTCAAAGAAGTGTAGTAATCACCTATTTTATTTTCATAAGCTTTCTCAGACAAATCTAATAATTTAACGATTTCTTTAAATAGGTCAGCCGTTTTCATAGTTCCTTTTTCTTCCAAAAGTTTTACTGTTATATCCCTATATGACAATAATTCAAGTTCTTCTCTTGGCATCTCATATATACTCATATATACCTCCCAATTTATTAATTTTCTAAAATATTATATGTTAACTTATACATATAATTAATATACATACTATCAAAAATTTATATAATGTCAAGATATTTTAAAATATTTTTATTTCAAAAGGGAATCTTTCATCACCATTTAGCACTTCATAGGAAATAAATAAATTTTGATGATCCGCTATAAAACTAGTTGTATGTATTTTTAAATCAACCGATTCCTTGGATTCCTTCAATAGATATGTACAAGTAGTTATTTCTTTTTCTCTAAAGAATAACTCCGTCTTAGTTTCATCATTTTCCTTAATAATACTCTTACTAGTTAAATCAATAATAATTTTATTGTTATTCTGATCGTAAAGATAAAATTTATTATCTTTTGGCACATAATTTCCCGTTAAAGTCATCTCTTCTTCATCATAGATGTTTTTAATTTTACCAATTATATTTTTTTTATTCATTACCCGCCTCAAATACTAAAGGCATTATAACATATTTAAGAAATTTGTTACATATTTTTAATATTTTTACCGATACTATCTCTAGGTGATAGTATGAAATTTTTAAAGTTCTTGGCCTTCTTTATTATAGGTTGCTTTCTGCTATTTACCATTTTCTGGGTTGGCGCAAATATATATGCTAAAATGGCACCAAAGATTGCTATTAATGGCGCTAATAACTTAGCAATATATGATATAAATAATAATCTAGTTTTTTCGGGTAATGAAGATCAAAATTGGATACCACTAGAAGATATTTCTAAAAATGTCATTAATGCAACTATTGCCAGTGAAGATAAAAATTTTTATAGCCATCATGGTTTTGATTTTTTAAGAATAATAAAATCCTTGGCTATCAACATTATTTCAAAAGAAACAGTTCAAGGAGCATCAACAATTACTCAACAGTATGCCAGAAACCTTTTTTTGGATTTTAATAAAACATGGAAACGTAAATGGAAAGAAATGTGGGTAGCTATTGAATTGGAAAATCATTATTCTAAAGATGAGATATTAGAAGGTTATTTAAATACGATTAATTACGGTCATGGGATGTTTGGAATAGAAAAGGCTAGTAAATATTATTTTAATAAGAGTGCTAAAGATTTAACTTTAGCTGAAGCAACTATTTTAGTTGGTATTCCCAAATCACCAGCTAATTATTCGCCAATTGTTAATTATGACCTAGCAAGAGAAAGACAATTACTTGTTTTAAGAACGATGGTCAGAAATAAATATATTACAGAGGAAGAAAAAAAAGAAATTTATAATACTAAATTAGAATTTTATGGTAAAGAGAATAATAATGAATCCTCAACAGTTATGTATTATAAAGATGCTGTTATTAGTGAACTAGAAGATATTAGTAGTATACCTGATTCTTACATTGAAACTGGAGGTCTTAAGGTTTATACCAATCTCAATATAGATTATCAAAATAATTTGGAAAACAATGCCACGAAGGATTTGGCAAATAATAGTGAATTACAAGTATCTGGGGTAATTATGGAACCAAGCACAGGAAAAATTTTAGCTCTTATGGGAGGAAGAAATTACTATGAATCGCAGTTTAATCGAGCTCTTTCCTCTAAAAGACAGGTTGGTTCAACCATGAAACCTTTTTTATATTATGCCGCATTAGAAAATGGTTTTACCGCTAGTACCTCTTTTTTAAGTGAACCAACTACTTTCGCAGTAGGAGAACAAACCTATTCCCCAAAGAATGCTGGTAATATTTATGGTAATAAAACGATATCTCTAGCCGCCGCTATTGCTTATTCAGAAAATGTTTTTGCTATTAAAACGCATCTTTTTTTAGGAGAAGAAACACTAGTAGAAATAGCTAAACGCGTCGGCATTAAGGAAGAATTAAAACCAATTGTTTCACTACCTTTAGGAACGGTGGAAATAAATATTATCGATTTAACAACTGGCTATGCTACTTTAGCAAATGGAGGATATAAAATAACACCGCATTTTATCGAAAAAGTAGAAGATAGCGAAGGAAATATTTTATATGAATATAAATATAGTAACGATTTAGTTTTAAATACAAGTTTGACTTTTATCTTAAATGAATTATTAACGACAACCTATGATTCAACTTTTATTGACTATAACTACCCTACTACTATTAGTATTGCTCCTAAAATGTCTAAAAAATATGCCGTTAAATCAGGATCAACAACAACGGATAACTGGAATATTGGATATAATAAAGAATTGCTTACAGCTGTTTGGATTGGTTATGATGATAATAAGAAAATTGGATCAGGTAATTTTTATTATGCTAAAAATATCTGGATTGATACAATGGAAGCTTGTCTAAAAGAACATAAAGATGCTTGGTATGATATTCCTAGTAATGTAGTAGGTGTTTTTATTGATCCAATTAGTGGTACCTTAGCAACGGAAACAACACAAAAAAAGAAGCTTATGTACTATATTAAAGGAACACAACCTTCGGCAAATACTTCCAATAATGAAGAACCTACTGGTCAATAAGTTCTACTTCATCACCATTATTTATATTAAAAAGCGTACCATCATCGCGATCTAGATGAATTTCTCTCACATAGTTTTTGTGACGTTTAATTTTAATGTGATCAATAATTTGACCTTCTTTGGTCAAGACTTTTATTTCTGGGTTCTTAATGTTTTTTAAATCTTTTAAGTCTAGATGAATATGTCTTTCTGCAATAATAGCGCATTCTTTGGTAATTCCTCCTAAAGGTCCAATAATGGTTACTAAACTAGATTCTTTTAAATCCCCTGATTGACGCATAGGCGGATTTATTTCTAAATAAAGAGCATCACTTTTTAGTAGTTCTACTTGAGTATATTTTCTACATGGTCCAACAACTCGGATATTTTCAATTATTTTATTGTTAGCTTCGACACTAACTTTAAAAATAGAAGCATATTCACCTGGTTGTGTCAGATCACGATGTTTGGCAAATTTAACTAAACCAAAAAGGATTTTAAAGTCTTTTTTATTTAAATGGACATGTCTATTTGATATTCCAATATTTATTTTCATAATGTCTCCTTTTTGTGATATATTCTTTCAATTATTCATATATTTTATTATAAAGGAAGGATTTTTATATGAATAATAATTATTACCCTAGTGGCGGTTTCCCCAGCGATATTAATACACCACAACCAGCATTAACTAGTATTCCGAGCATTGATCCAACCCAATATTCGCAAACACTTTTAAGACGAAATAGAGGAAAAAAAGCTACTTTCTATCTCTCCTTTTCTGACTCTGTAGAGTGGCGTGATAAAGTGTTTTCAGGAACAATTGAAGCAGTTGGTCCCGATTTTGTTTTAATAAAAGATGGTGATAAATTCTATCTATTATGGTCAATCTATATTGACTATGCTGAGTTTAATGAAACGCCCGTCTATTAATAGAATACCACAATTATCCCTTTTTTTCCATACTCATATCTTGTATATTTAATTTCTTAATGCTATAATTAATTTATACTAGAGGTGATGTTATGATATATATAATGGCTATTGTTGTCTTAATAGCTATACTATTAATAGTGTTTATAGCTATTAATAATAACTACAATATATTATTAATAAAAATTAATGAGGCTTTTATTAATTGTACTGGTTCGTTGGGAAAAAAGAAAGATATAATAATAGAAATATTAAATAGCTTCAATAATAAGGAAAAAGAAGAAGCTAATAAAATTAGCAGTTATTTGGATTCTCATGATGATATCTTTGATTTATATACGAGATTGGAAAAAGCCTATTTTGATATTAATCAGATTCTAGAAGCTCATCCTTCATATGATGATAATAAAAAAATAAATGAATTATTAATTAACTTAAGTGATATAGAAGAAGAACTAGAAGCTGATAATAATTATTATAATGATAATGTTACTATTTATAACAACTTAATTAATTCCTTGCCGAGTAATTTAATTGCTTTTATAAAAAGATATAAGATAAAAAGAAAATTTGAAAAGACTAAAATGGAAAAATATGAAATTTTAAAAGAGGAGAAATAGTTATTTCTTCTCTTTTATTTTAACCTTGTTACTTAATTTACTAAGGGCATATATATTAATCAAACCTAATAAAGCTACTAGAATATCGACTATATTCCATAAGAATAATGAGTTAGCAAATGATCCATAAATAAGGAGGAGAATGGTAATTATTTTTAAGAGAAATATGGAACGGGAAGAAAGATAGTTATAAATATATTTTAAACTACTTTCACCAAAATAATAACCAGCAATAATGGTTGAAAAACAAAAAGAAGCGGTTATTAAAAAAAGTAAGTGTTCACCAATGTTACCAAAATGATAATTAAAAGCAAACTGTGCTAACTCAATACCATTAAGGTTTTCTAGCTTTAAGGCTTGGTAGTTACTCGTTAGAATTATAACGGCTGTTATCGTGCAAATTAATAAACTAATAAAATAAGTACCTAGAATTTGCAGATATCCTTGCTTAAAGGCATCATCACTATCACTGCTACCAACAGCTATAGCAGCAACTCCCATGCCAGCCTCACTAGAAAAAATACCTCTTTCAATACCAATTATTATAGTAGGTATTAAACTAGCAAAAAAACTCTGAAAATTTAACCCTTCAGTTACTATATTAAAAATAATTTGGGGAATTATTTCATAATTATGAATAATAACGATTATCCCTAATAAAACATAGCTAAAGGTCATTATGGGCATTAAAAAAAGCGTTATTATCGATATTTCTTTGATGCCCTTTAAAATAATGATAAACGTAATAAGAGCTAAGAAAACCCCAATAGTTAAAGGATTTACATGGATTAATGAAGATAAAAGCCGAGATATTGAATTTGATTGAATGGTTAAAAAGCCACCAATATAAGTCAATAAAATAAGAAAAGAATAAATAAGGGATAGTTTTTTTTTATTTAGCCCTTGGCTAATGTATAGGGATGGTCCCCCTAAAAACTCCTGATCTTTTTTAGCTTTATACTTAACTGCTAAATAGGCTTCTAAAAAAGAGAGTGGGGCTACAATAAAAGCCGATATCCAAAGCCAGAGGATAGTTCCTGGACCCCCTATATATATGGCTAAGGCTACACCAGCAATTGATCCAACTCCAATGCGACCAGCTAAAGATAAACAGAGCGTCTTTAAGGTATTTTTATCCTTACTAAGACTCCTAATAATCTGCTTAACTCTAAATTGTAAAAAATTATATCTAAAAGTATATTTTAGCCCCATAAAAACTAAAAAAATACTTAATATACCCCAAAGTAATTTATTTAGACCAGCCAGCATCCTATCACCATTACTAGTATATTAAGTTCTTTTAACTAATATTAAAAGATATCACTTATGATATCTTTCGTTATTTGTAATCTTATAGCTCCGATAAATTTGTTCTAGTAAAATTAAACGAAATAATTGATGAGGAAAAGTCAATTGAGAAAAGGATAGACGGTAATTAGCTCGTTGTTTAACCTCGTTAGCTAATCCTTCTGAACTGCCTATGATAAAAACAATATTAGGATTATGAATTAGTGTCTGGTCAATCAACTTAGCTAGTTCTACTGAAGTTAGTAGCTGACCATCTATTTGGAGTGTAATAACAAAGTCATTATCTTTAATATTGGCCATAATTCTCTCTTTTTCATTACCTAAATTCTTAGTTGTTACTAACGAGCTTTCTTCTTTAAGCTCGATGATTTCTAGATGCGTATATTTTTTAATTCTTTTACTATAATCTTTTATACCTTCTATTAAATAAGGCTCTTTAATTTTGCCAAGACATATTATTTTTATCATTGTTAAACCTCAATTGTTTCTAAAGCTTCATGCTGCTTAGCAATAATAATATTCTGGCTATCAAAGCTATTTTGATCCAAACTTTTCTTCATCGCAGCAAAAGCTAGTTCTTCAGTATTATTATTCTCACTCAAGTGGGCTAGAACAACATATCTCGTTTTATTCCCAATTTCTGCTTGCATATATTTGGCTACGGTTTGATTAGATAGATGGCCTCGGTCACTGATAATTCGTTGTTTAAGAATAATGGGGTAATCACCATTCATTAACATTTCTTCATCATGATTACTTTCAACAATATATATATCTTTATTGGCTAGTTGGGTTAATATTCTTCTATTTAGATAACCAGTATCAGTTATATAAACCAATTCTTTATTGTTACAACTAATAATATAGCCAACAGAACAGTTCACATCATGAGAGGTATACAATAATTTAATGGTAAATTCGGCCAAATCAAATTTATCATCAACAAAAATAATATCGTCTTTACTAATATATTTGTTGATTTCCTTGAACATATCTAAAGGGATATAAACTTTAATTTTATATCTTTTTAATAAACTCGATAAACCACATATATGATCATTATGGCAATGAGTTATAAGAATTCCGTTAATCTGCCTTATATCAGTTTTCTTTTCATCTAAGAGTTTCTTTAAGATGGGAAAGGTTAAACCCACATCTATTAAAATTTTGGTATCAGTGCCAGTTAATAAGGTACAATTGGCTTTAGAGCCGCTGGCTAATATATCAATTTTCATTTTAATAAAAATCCAGCGGGTTCAACTTATCTGAGGTTTGAAATGTTGCGCCTTTCCTTATTTCGAAATGCAAATGAGTACCATTTAATGGATTAGCCGCGGTTGGTCTGGGAACAACATCTCCCGTATTACCCATCGCAGCAATTACTTGACCCATCGTAACAACCGAACCAACTTTGACAGAAAGACCTGACAAATGTCCATATAAAGTATAGTAGCCGTTGTTATGATCTATTACAACATACTTTCCGTGGCTCTCTTTATTAGGATCATTTTCAGCAACGATAACAACACCACTGTTAGCAGCATAAATGGGTGAACCATAACCAGTGCAACATATATCTATTGCCCCATGAAAATAAGTTGTTCCCCATGAACGCCACCTATAATAATCGGAAATTACATACGGTGAATTGGTCGGCCATGCCCAATATCCAGCATCACCTAATTTTACGCTAGAGGTACTACCTCTAACAATAATACGGTTAACGGATGGCGTTATTTCGACACTATCGATAATGACAGCATTATTAATATTACCATTAACTTTCTTAATCTTTTTGGTTACTTTACTAACCCCATTAACTCCTGCTTGTTTTACTGTTGTATAGCCAATATATACGCTTGGATCGTATTCAACCTCTGTTTTAAACTCAATATCCTCATATTCTTCCACATGTAATTGTTCAACAATATTAAAAGCCGGAGCCAAGGTTCCAACAGTAATTCCTTGGCCTGGATATAGCAAAGCATTCTCATCTTTTAAATTAGTATTAGCAACTAGAAGTTCCTCAACGGCCATTTGATTGTTAAAAGCTATTTCCAATAGTGTGTCACCAGCTTTGACCGTATAAATGCTTTTGTTTGTATTTTCACCAAATAAGAAATATTGACTTAAATCTTCAACGGTCAAATAAATTTTATTATCTACGGAAATCTGATCTTCTTTGATAGTTATATCATTTTCTATAAAAATATTTTCAATTAAGGTTCCAATATTGGTAATTTTCTCTTGTGTATTGGTCGCAAACTTTTCATAATCTTCTTCATTTACAAAAGCTTTAACTGTGTTCTGAACCGCTTCTTCAAAAATATTTTTATCAATTACATAGATATCTTTTTTGGGGAGGTTTTCTTCCACAGGCAAAATGGTTATTCTATATCCTTTGATAGTAAAGGGCTCAATATCTTTAATTTTTTCATAGATATCTTTAATGGTTGATATTTTTTCGTTGTAAGTGATCTCCTTCTCAATATCTAAATTTTTAGGCGCATAAACTTTATCTACCTGAAATTGTTCCTTGATTCTTTCTTGTTCCTTGTCTATATATTTATCTAATTTTTCTTTTGATGCAATAATGCCAATGGATTCACCATTCAAATAAACACGAAAGACTTCCTTGGGTAAATCTTTAGTTTCTTTAAAGCCAGAAAAGACGAAAAGACTACTTATGATTAGTGATAAAGCTGTTAATATAATATTTTTGCTAGTCATTGTAATCACCTTTGGTCTCCTTATGGTAATTTAAAAAAGTACTAGTATCTCTTTTAAATAATAATTCTATTGTAGCAGTTGGTCCATTACGATGTTTAGCAATAATTAATTCACTTTCACTAGTATGATTTTCGTTATCGGCTTCTTTATTGTAATAATCATCACGATAAAGAAACGCGACTAAATCAGCATCTTGTTCAATTGAACCTGATTCTCTTAAATCACTTAAGTTAGGACGCTTATTTTCTCGACCCTCTACAGCTCTTGATAATTGGGCAAGAGCAATAACGGGAACCTTTAACTCCATAGCCATAGTTTTTAAAGATCTAGATATGTCCGCAACTTCTTGCTGACGGTTAGAGCCATATTTTCCGCCACCAGATAATAATTGTAAATAGTCGATTATAACGATACCAAGTCCATCCTCACTACTGGCTAAACGACGACATTTGGCACGCAATTCACCAATGGTTATACCTGGGGTGTCATCCATATATATTTTAGCGTCAGCTAACTGACTGATAGCTTCATTAACGCGCTTCCAATCATTATTTAATAGATTACCGGTCCTTAGTTTTTGGCCTTCAATTTGACCAAGGGAACTTAACATACGCATGGCTAATTGTTCAAGCCCCATTTCCAGATTGAATAAAGCGACTGTTTTATCAGTATTAATAGCAATATTAGTAGCGATATTAAGGGCAAAAGCCGTTTTTCCCATAGCTGGGCGAGCAGCAATAACAATCAGTTCATTTTCGTGGAAACCACTGGTTATTTTGTCTAAATCACGCCAACCACTGGGTAAACCTGTAATATCACCTTTTTTTTCAGCTAATTTTTCTAAATTAGCTTGCGCTTTATATAAGACTTCTTGAACCGTTCTAAACTCCGTTGATCTTCGATTCTTAACAATATTTAAAATTTTTCTTTCAGCTTCATCTAGTGTTTCATTGACAGTTCCTTCGGGATCATAACCTAAAGTAGCAATTTCAGTTGAAGTTTCAATTAATTTACGTAATAAATGATTATCTTCAACAATTTTTATATAATATTCAACATTAGCAGCTGTTGGAACAGACTCTAATAGATTGGTTAAATATTCAACTCCACCAACTTCATTTAAGGTTTGATTTTTTTGCATTTTAGCCGTAACAGTGGTAAAATCAACGGGTACTTTCTCTTCCACCAATTCTTTAATAGCAGAAAAGATCCTCTGATGGGATGATAAATAAAAAGCTTCTTCAGATAAATCCTCACAGGCTTTTTGTAAAGCATATGGTGATAAAAACATTGATCCTATTACAGATTGTTCAGCTTCAATATTGTTGGGTAAAATTTTAACCATTTTTTCACCTTCTTACTTCTTTGTTTCAATTTTTAAAATACTCTTTATGTCTTTATATAGTTCAATTTCCACATTGTGGAAGCCTAAAGTAGTAATATTTTCGGTTTTTATTTGTTTGCGATCTATTTTATAGCCTTTTTTATTTAATTCTTCACTAATTTGTTTAGTGGTAACGCTACCAAACATTCTATCTTCTTTACCAACACTAACTGAGAATGATAGGTTTAATTTATCGATTTTATCCTTTATGTTGAACGCTTCATCTCTAAGATGGGCCTTTTCTTCTAGCACAGCAAGTTTTTCGGTTTCCAGTTTTTTAACATTTCTTTCTGTGTAAGCAACAGCATAACCGTTTTTGATGAGAAAATTTTCGCCATAGCCATCTTTAACGGTTTTTATTTCTCCTTTTTTACCTTGGCCTTTCAAATCTTTAATAAATATTACTCTCATAAAACCTCCTAAAATATTCAATAGGGCTTGGAATAATTATAGCATATTATACGAAATAAAAAAAGACTTTAATCAGAAAGTCTATCTTATTTGGTATATGGTAATAACGCAATTGCACGAGCTCTTTTGATTTGTTCGGCAATATGTCTTTGATGTCTAGCACATGCTCCGGTAATCCTTCTTGGTAAAATCTTACCTTTTTCATTGATGTATCTTTTTAAAGTTTCTACATCTTTGTAATTTATATCTTTACCAGTTGAGCACATATAACATACTTTTTTCTTTTTTCGATAAAATTCGGCCATATTTTTCCTCCTATTTAAAATGGTAATTCTTCATCGCTGATTTCTATATTGTTACCAAAATCGGCAAAAGGATCATTTTCAACGTTCGTTGTTTTCTCCTCTGTAAAATCATATGGAGTTGGGTTACCTTGATTATTTATAACATTTTCACTTTTATTTTTTGAATCTAAAAATTGAACATTATCAGCAACCACTTCAGTAATATATCTTTTCTTACCTGTCTCATCATCATAGCTTCTTGTTTGGATTCGACCATCAATAGCTACTTGACTACCTTGGGTAAGATAGTTTTTAACGTTTTCAGCTTGTTTTCTCCATACAACAATATTTATATAATCAACATCTTTTTCACCTGATTGATTATTAAAGGGTCTATTAATAGCAATACTGAAACTCGCCACCGCAATATTACTCCCTGTATATCTTAATTCAGGATCCCGCGTTAATCTTCCTATTAAAAATACCTTATTCATATTTCCTCTTTTCTTATTCTTCCACTTTAATTATTAAATGACGAAGAATTTCCTCATTGATACGGGCTAAACGATCAAATTCGTTAATCGCATCAGCATTTTTTGCTTCAATTAAATAGAAAAAGTAGTATCCAGTATTGTGCTTATTAATAGTATAGGCAAGTTCCTTTTGACCCATTTCTTTTTCTTCTTTAATAGAAGCTTTTTGCTCTTCTAGGATTTTTTTCATGTTTTCAGCAACACCTTTAATCTCTTTTTCTTCTAGATTAGGATTAACAATAAACATGATTTCATATTTTGTCATTCTTACACCTCCTTTTGGACTTTTGGCCAATTTAATTGGCAAGGAGTATTAAATACTCGTTATAGATTATAACATCATCAAAGGAAAAAGTAAACATTCTTTCTTAATTTAATTATATGAAAAAATAATTAGACCTTTCTATCTTTTGTAATGTCTAAATATTAAATCTAAAATGGCAGATATCGCCATCTTGCATGAGATAGTCTTTACCTTCAAGACGAGCTTTACCATTTTCTCTAACTTTAAGCTCACTACCCCAATTAACTAAATCATTATAACCCATTACCTCAGCTCTAATAAATCCTTTTTCAAAATCACTGTGAATAATACCAGCACATTCTTTAGCATTCATACCTTTTTTAAAGGTCCAAGCTCTTACTTCATCAGAACCTACGGTAAAGTAAGTTGCTAGCCCTAAAAGATCATAAGTTATTCGAATTAGTTGGTCTAAACCACTTTCAGTTATACCAAGGGCTTTAAGCATTTCTTTCTTATCATTATCTTCTAATTCGCTTAATTCTGATTCTATTTTGGCACATATTTTAATAACTTTAGCCCCTTCTTTAGCGGCATAGTTAATTATATTGATAATAAAGGCGTTATCATCACTGTTAATATCTTCTTCTCTAATATTAGCTAAATAAATCATCGGTTTTAGTGTTAAAAAATGATACGGCTTTAAAATTTCTTTTTCTTCTTTAGAGTAGTTAATAAGTCTTAGCGGGATGTTTTTTTCTAGGGTTTCTTTCGATTTTAACATTACTTCTAATTCTTTTAGACTTTCTTTATCTTTGGTAGTTTCAGCCTTTTTCTTGATCTTATCAATACGATTATTAATTATTTCTAAATCAGCAATGGTTAGCTCTAAATTTATGATCTCAATATCTCTGAGGGGATCAATTTTACCTTCTACATGAATAATTGAACTATCTTCAAAACATCTAACCACATGGCATATAGCATCTACTTCGCGAATATGGGATAAAAATTTATTACCTAATCCTTCACCTTTAGAAGCTCCTTTTACTAAGCCAGCAATATCGGTAAATTCAAAAGTCGTCGGAATGGTTCTTTGAGGATTATATAAATTTTGTAAAACTTCTACTCGCTCATCCGGCACCATAACCACCCCAACATTAGGATCAATAGTAGCAAAGGGATAATTAGCAGCTAAAATCTTTTGTTTGGTAATAGCATTAAAAAGAGTTGACTTACCAACATTAGGCATACCAATTATTCCAGCTGTTAAACTCATTTATATCATCTCCTATATAGTTGGATAAACTCCTGGTCCAATTGGTAAACCGACTATATACCAACCAATAATTAATAAAATCCAAGAGATACTGATTATAAAGAAATATGGCATAACATATCCAATTCCTTTTTTTATGGTGATGGGATTTTCTTTGTCTTTATTATAAATATTTAAATAGCTTATATAAATGACAAACCCGGCTAATAGAGGGGTTACACCATTAGCCATAGAATCAGAAGCTCTCAATAATATTTGGGAAAATTGAGGAGCCACATTTAATTGCATTAATTTAGGAACGACTACGGGGGCTAGGATGGCCCACTTAGCTGTAGGAGTTGTGACAAATAAATCAGAAAATGCCCCAATTATTAAAACTAAAATAATCAAAGGAATGGCTCCAAAGGTTGAATCACTAATGATATTAGCTCCCCATGCTGTTATAATTGTGCCAATATTAGTTTCTTTAAAAACAGCAATAAATTGTGCCGCAAAAAAGATTATCGCTATTACTTCAACGATATTCTGCATATATTGATTACTTCCATTGATAACATCTTTATCCGACTTAATGGTTTTTGCTCCTATTCCATAGGCAATTCCTATGATAAGAAAGAAAATAGCGACCATATAGGTAAAACCATCCTGAAAATAAGAATTGGTGCCAAACAATTGATTGACATAGGCTCTTTCATTCATATCAAGCAAAATACCGGAAAAAGGCAAATTAGGGATAAGCATATAGATGAATATAAAGATTACTACTATCGCACTAATATAGGCGTACTTTAAACCCCTTTTTTCATATTTATTAGTCTCAATTTTAGATTGTTCTTCATTAACAAAATCGATTATCTCAATTTCAGAAGTATAATTTATATCTTTTCTTTCTCTTTTTCTCTTTAAAGATTTAGTTACAAAATTTTCAATAGCTATAGTACCTATTAAAGCTAAGAAAATACTTAACGTTATAATCATAAATAAGTTGGCGGTTAAACTAACATGAAAGGTTGGATCAATCAATCTTGCAGCTGCTTGAGTATAAGGGATTAAAGCAATATCTAGTGATCCTACAAAAATAGCCGCCCCATAACCAAAACTGACACCACAGAAAGCCGTAACAATTCCTACTAATGGGTTTCTTCCTTTAGCCTGATAAAAAATAGCTCCTAACGGTATTAAAACAGCATAACCCACCTCATTTATAAGACTAGAAATAATGGATAAAAATAAAAGCAAAAAAGTAATAATTTTACTATTTACTTCAGATAAATTTCTTTTTATAAAAACATCAAAAAAACCACTTGAGACAGCAACACTTATGCCTAATAAAGAAATCAACATCATACTAAGCGGAGTAAAACTAATAAAGTTAGTCGTGGCATTACTTAATATGTATTTTATACCATCATAACTTAACATATTTTTTACTACAACTAAAGTAGACTTTAACTCAATATTATTTAAATCTATTTTGTTATATGTAGCCTGAACATTAAATAAGCTAAATATCCCACTTAAAACAATAACTAATACAGTCATGAGGATAAATGAAGTTACGGGATAAAATCTAAATTTTTTTAATTTCAATTTACCAGTTTTTGTCATCTTTTACTCCTTATATAATAACTTTCTTAATTTTTTTGATTAAATCAATTCGCGGGATCATCACTATATGGCCGCAGTTAAGGCATTTAATTTTGACATCGGCGCCTAAGCGTACAATTTCCCAATGATTTGCTCCACAAGGATGGCCTTTTTTTAATTCTACTTTAGAACCAATTATTAAATCATTCATCTTTTACCTACTTATTTATTGCATTTATAATTTCTAAAATACGATTTAAATCATTGACATTGGTAAATGATATAACTATTTTGTTTTTACTAATATTTACTTTGGTATCTAACTTTTCTTTTAATATTTCTTCAACATATTCATATTCTGAAACTTTATTATTACGTTTTTTTAAAGTATTTCGTTTGGTAAACTCTTCAGAGTTAGTCAGTTTTTCTAAATCACGAACGTTTAAATCATTGTTGATAATTTTTTTGGATAACTCCATAACCTTATTATTATCTTCTATCTTACTTAAAATGCGGGCATGACTCATACTTAATTTTCCAGTTATAACAAGCTCTTTTGCGGATTCTGGTAAAGATAATAATCCCAGCATATTAGTTAAATGACTTCGGCTTTTACCTAATCTTTTAGCTAATTCTTCCTGCGTCAATTCTAGTGTGTCTAATAGTTTTTTATAAGCTTCCGCTTCTTCGATTGGGTTTAAGTCCTCTCTTTGTAGGTTCTCCAATAACGCAATTTCCATCATATCTTGGTCATCAAAATCTCTTATGATAGCAGGAATAGTGGTTAATCCAGCTAGTAAAGAAGCTTTAACTCTTCGTTCACCAGCTATTATTTCATATCCTTTAATACTTTTTTTAACAATTATAGGTTGAAAAACACCATGTTCTTTAATGGAATCTGCTAGTTCTTGTAACGATTTTTCATCAAAGTTCTTTCTAGGCTGATATGGGTTACTCCTTAGATCTTTAATGGGAAGATTAATTATTTCATCATGGGTTGCTTGTTCATATATTTTTTCTTCAATTTTCTCATATTCAATCTGTTCAGAAGTAAATAATTCCTCCAAGCCTCTTCCTAAGGCTCTTCGTCTAATTGGTTCCATTTCTTCCAATCACTTCCTTTGCTAAATTTAAATAAGCTTCTGATCCCCTACTTTTAGGATCATATGCAATGATAGGTTTACCATGGGATGGGGCTTCAGTTAATCTTATCAATCGGGGAATAATTGTATTATAAACGCGTTCTTTAAAATATTTTCTTATTTCTTCAACAACTTCTAAACCTAAATTAGTTCTCGAATCAAGCATTGTCAATAGGACTCCTTCAATATTTAAATTAGGATTAAGGTTTTTTTGAGTTAACATTATTGTATTTAGTAATTGAACAATTCCTTCTAAAGCAAAATATTCACATTGAACAGGGATAATGACAGAATTAGACGCCATTAAAGCATTAGTTGTAATAATTCCTAAAGATGGTGGGCAATCAATAATTAGAAAATCAAAATCGTCTTTTATGGATTCTAATTTAGCTTTTAGTTGGCCCCCTCTAGAAAACTCGGGTTCGTTGTAACTTTTTTCCATCAATTCTATATCAAGACCCGCTAAATTAATAGTTGCCGGTAATAAAAATAAATTTTTATACCTGGTTTTGACAATTGTGTCTTTAATATCACAATTGCCAGTTAAAACATCATATATACAATGATCAATATCAGCTTTATCAATACCAATACCTGTGGTTGTATTTCCTTGCGGATCTAAATCGATTAATAAAACTTTTTTACCTAATAGTGCTAGTGAAGCAGATAAATTAATGCTCGTCGTTGTTTTACCTACCCCACCCTTTTGGTTTACTAAAGAAATTATTTTGCCCATACTACCACCTTTTCATTAATTACTTCTTTCTTTATTCTATCAAAAAAAGAGAATTAATGAAACTCTTTTTAAAAAAAATAGAATAAAATTCTATTTTTACTTGTTTTTATCAATTTTAATAATGATTTGGTAAGTATTTTCAAAATCAAGTTCTTCTTTTTCAATTACGAAACCAAAACCTTCAACATTATGAATAGCTTGTCTTATTGAGTTAATAGCGTACTTTAGATCATACATATTGCTAGGTTGATAAGAGTTATTTAAGTTATTAAACATTGGTAGGGTCTGGGTTGACTCAGCATTATCTTCCTGATCAGATATGGGACTTATTTCAATTAAAGGATCATAATTAATGGTTGGCATTGCATCTAATAATTCTAAAACTTCTTCAGATCCTTCTTCCTGATTAAATCTATCATTGACTGGTAAAATTCTTGGTGGCGCTTCGTTTGTTGTTGGCTCTTCAACAGGTATTGAGGGAACTTCAATAATTCCTGGAATAACAGGTGTTTCCTGAGTCTTTTTGATTAAATTTTCTAATTCTCTCACTGGTATTTTTTCTTTAATGACTCTATTTAATAAGTTAATTTGCTCTTCCTGATTGGTAACATTTAATAAACATCGAGCATGCCTTTCGGATATTTCTTCTTTTAGTAAAGCATCTTGAACCTCATCTGTTAAAGTTAAGAGTCTTAATTTGTTAGCAATAGCAGATTGCGATTTACCCATAGTTCTAGCTAATTCGTCTTGGGTCATCTGATCTAATTCGAGAATTTTCTGAAAGGTACGGGCTTCTTCGATTGGGGTTAAATCTTTTCGCTGAAGGTTCTCTAAAAGGGCTACTTTAGAACTTTCTTTGTCATCTAAATCACGAACAATAGCTGGAATAGTTGTTAATCCAGCCATAGCTGAAGCTTTATATCTTCTCTCTCCAGCAATAATTTCGTACTTATCTCCTATTTTTCTGACAATTATAGGTTGAATCACACCATGAGCTTTAATTGAATCAGCCAATTCTTGTAAAGCCACTTCATTAAACATTTCCCTTGGTTGAAAGCGGTTAGGAATTATATCATCTAAAGGTATATTTATAATTTCATTCATCATTTTTGGTACCCTCTCTTTACTCTTTTTATTCTTAAACATAATTATACCTTATTATCGAGATAATTTCAATTATTTTTTTGATATTTCTATTAAAGTCCGTAAGCTCTCTTCATATGGAAGGTAAAACGTTTTAATATTAGATATTTTTAAAGCTTTGGTGGATAAAATAGGCTGGCTTTTTATTATTTCCTCGTCAGCATTAGCTTTCATACAAATTATTTTACCAGTTTCATTTATGTATGGTGATAGCCATTCGATTAGTTGTGGCATTGAAGCAACGGCTCTTGAAACAACAACATCATATTTTTCTGTTTTTATCTGGGATAAATTTTCAATTCTAGTATGAAGTACTTCAATATCTTTTAAATTTAAATGTTTAATTAGTAGATTTAGATAACTAACCCTCTTTTGTAATGAATCTATTAGGGTTACCTTAATATGTGGATAAAATATTTTTAAAACAATACCAGGAAAACCAGCACCAGTACCAACATCTAAAAGATTAGTAACTTTATTTAAATCCATTATTTTGGTAATGGTTAAACTATCGTAATAATGTTTTAAATAGACATCATTTTCTTGAGTAATTCTGGTCAAATTTATTTTAGTATTCCATTCTGTAAGAAAGTGATAAAAAGCATCTAACTTTTCCATCATTTCAGTTGAATATGCGATATTTAATTTTTTAATTTCTTTAACAAATTCTTCTTTATTCATGATTCTTAATCTTCCTTAAATAGACCATTAATATTGATATATCGGCAGGATTAACGCCACTTATTCTTAAGGCTTGCCCAACAGAGGTTGGTTGAATATTCATTAATTTTTGCCGAGCTTCACTGGCTAGATTGGTGATTTTATTATAATCAAGATATTCAGGAATACTTATTTTTTCTAAATCTTTTAATTTATTGGCCTCTTTATTAGCTTTATTAATATATCCTTGGTACTTAATATAAATTTCTACTTGTTCTTTAATAGTGGATTCATAATCAATAGCTATTAAGGGTTCTAGATTATTTATCGTGATTTCCGGCCTTTTTAATAATTCATAAATAGTAGTACCATCTTTTAAAGGGGTACTTTCTAAAGATAAAAGATATTCGTTAACCTGTTTGGTTGGATTAAGGCGTTTTGTTTGCAAATGTTTTTCTAGCTCTTTTATTTGTTGAAGTTTTTCTCGAAGTTTAAAATATCTTTGCTCTGAAAGTAAACCTAATTTATAACCTATTTCTGATAATCTTAAATCAGCGTTGTCATTTCTTAATAATAAACGATATTCAGCTCGAGAAGTTAAAAGTCGATAAGGATCCGTAACCCCTTTAGTAACTAAATCATCGATTAAAACACCAATATAAGCTTGATCTCTGTTTAAAATTAGTGGTTCTTCATTATTTAATTTTAATGCAGCATTAATACCAGCAATTAGTCCCTGACAAGCCGCTTCTTCATAGCCACTAGTACCATTTATTTGTCCAGCAAGGTATAAATTTTCTACTAATTTTGATTCAAGAGTCCTTTTTAATTGTAATGAATCAAAAGCATCATATTCAATGGCATAAGCATATTTTGTGATATGAGCTTTATCTAACCCAGGTAGGCTTTTAACTAATAATTCCTGAACATCATGGGGCATGCTGGTCGAAAACCCTTGTAAATACATATCGCTATAATAGATACTTTCCGGCTCAAGAAATAATTGATGGCGCTCACGATCACTAAATCTAACGACTTTATCTTCGATTGATGGGCAGTATCTAGGGCCAACCCCCTCAACATATCCCCCATACATACTAGATTTATTTAAATTTTCACGAATAATATCGTGAGTTTTAGCGTTTGTATATGTCAAATAACAGGGAGATTGTTTATTAATATCATAATAATATTGATTATCAAATGAAAAGCTATGATATTGGTTGTCTCCTGGTTGAATAGTTGTTTTAGAAAAATCAATGCTTTCTCTTAAGATTCTTGGGGGGGTTCCTGTTTTCAACCGTTTAATATTAAAACCATATTTTTTCATATTATCACTAAGATATAAAGAAGGCTTTTCATTGTGGGGACCACTACTTGTTTTGTTTTCACCCACTAAAATTTGGGCTTTTAAGTAGGTACCCGTCGTTAAAATTACAGCCTGACCGGCAATTTTTTGACCATTAGATAAAATGACACCCTTGATTTTTTGATCAGCGACGATTAAATCCTCAACCATAGCTTCTTTTATTTCTAAATTTTCTTGGATCTCCAAAGTTTTAATCATGTTTTTGGAGTATGCGATTTTATCAATTTGAGCTCTTAAAGCTTGGACAGCCGGCCCTTTTTTTGTATTTAACATTTTCATTTGAAGAATGCTCTTATCCGTATTTTTGCCCATTTCTCCGCCTAAAGCATCAATTTCTCGGACAACAATACCTTTAGCTGGACCGCCAATTGAGGGATTACATGGAGTATCAGCAATATTTTTTATATTACTGGTTATTAATAGTGTTTGTTTCTTTTTTCTCGCTGCAGCTAAAGCGGCCTCACAACCAGCGTGGCCTCCTCCAACGACAATAATATCGTATATCATAAAATCACCTTTAAAATTATTTCCCGGGAAATAATTTTTTACTTTCCTAAACAAAAATTACTAAATATTTTATCAATTAAACTATCAGGGTATGTCTCACCAATTATTTCACCTAGTTTTTCCCAAATTAATCTTATATCTATTTCAAGCATATCAATGGGGGTTTGTTCCTGAATATTTTCTAACACTTCTAAGGTTAATTTATAAGCTTCTTTAGCTAAAGATACCTGTCTAACATTACTTAAATAAGTATAGTCATTAGTATCAATCTTATCTAACTTATACATTTGCATAATAACCTGTTTTAAATTCTCAATTGTCTTTGGATCAAAAGTACTGGTATAAACAATTCTTTCAAAAGGAAGATTAATCCTTTTATAATTATTAATTAAATCCATCTTATTTAAAACAGCTATTACTTTTTTCTTTTTAATTTTATTAATTATTTCTTTATCTTCATCAGAAAAAGGATTGCTGGCATCAAAAACAGCTATTATTAAATCAGCTTCTTCAAGATATTTAAGACTTCTTTTGACTCCTATTTTTTCAATGGCATCTTCAGTTTCTCGGATGCCCGCTGTATCAATTAACTCAAAAATAATTCCATCAATAATTAGTTTACCTTCTACAGTATCCCTTGTTGTGCCGGCAATATCTGTTACGATTGCACGTTCCTCTTCTAACAACCCATTTAATAAAGAACTCTTACCAACGTTGGGTTTTCCAATAATTAAGGTTTTTATTCCTTCCTTAATAATTCGGCTATTTTCAGAACTAGAAATCAATTTTAATAAATTACCTTGAATTTTGGATAACTCTTGGGTAATTTTCTCAAGGGTTACCTCTTCTATATCCTCATATTCTGGATAATCAATATTAACCGCAATATTAGCTAATAGATTTAATATTTTTTCCCTCATTTGGGTAATTAATTGACTAACACTACCAGTTAAACTATTAATACTTAGTTTTCGGGCCTTTTCGGTTTTAGCATTTATTAAATCCATTATTGACTCGGCTTCAATTAAATCGATACGCCCATTTAAGAATGCCCGCTTAGTGAACTCTCCTGGTTCAGCTAGCCTTGCTCCATTTAATAAAAGTAATTCTAGGATTTTTTTAGTCGTTTGGGTTCCCCCATGACAATTTATCTCAACTATATCTTCCTTTGTAAAGGTCTTAGGAGCTTTCATCAATGAAATGAGAACCTCATCAATTGTTTCTTTATTATCTTTAATATAACCATAATGAATGGAATGGCTACGGCATTTTCTTAGATCTTGACCATTAAAGATTTTATTAACTATTGTAATAGCTTCTGTTCCACTAACTCTTATTATAGAAATAGCTCCTATCCCTAAGGCTGTTGAAATGGCGGCGATGGTATCTTGCATAATATCACTTCCTTGGCTTAAATTATATCATAAATTATTTCCCGGGAAATAATTTATGAAAAAAAAGAGATTATTTCTCTTTTGGTTTTATCATAATATATCTATTTGGCTCTTCACCAAGACTTTCAGTATAGACATATTGATTATTAGCTAATGCCTCATGAACGATTCTTCTTTCATAAGAATTCATTGAATCCATTTTTATTGGCTCTTTACTATCAGCAACTTCTCTTGCTAATTGTTTAGCTGATCTTTCCAAATTCTTTTGTTGTTTTATTTTGTACTCGCCAACATCTAAAACAAAATTATAGTAAACTCCAATTTCATTTTGAACTACTTGTTTAGTCAAAATTGTTAAAGCTTCAATTGTTCGACCGTTTTTACCAATTAAGATAGCATTATTCGATGAATATAAGGTAATATTAGGAACATTATTTCTCAATTTTAATTCTATATTAACATCTAATCCCATTGATTTGATTAAGTCAATTAGATAGTCTTTGATAAATTTATTGATATCACCTAACTTAATTACTTCGATTTCGACCTTTTTACCCTTAAATAGACTGCTGGTAGAATTTAATTCTTTAATTAGCACCTCAGATTCACTACAATTTAGTTCTGTTAGCGCTTTAATTTTAGTTTCTTCAATTGATTTGCCATTATATACTAATTTATCCATACTTATTTTCTCCTTTTTACTATTAGATTTTGAATTACAGTAAACAAGTTACTAGCAATCCAATAAATACTAATGGCAGTTGGTAAGCTAAAGGAAACAAAACCAATCATAATTATTGAAAACTTCATCATGAATTCAGTTTGTTTTTTTTGTTCGGCAGAAATGGCTGCACTGGAAGAATTTAATTTAAAAGAATAATAGGTAGTTAGAACAATTAATATGATTAAAATAATATAATGATAACTACCTATTTTTAGGGCATATAGTGGCGTTAATCCCATTTTTAAACCTAGAAATTTTCCTTCAAAAATTGCCGGTACGCGATTAATAGCTTCCAAGAAAGCAAATAATAGTGGTAACTGAACAAAGGAGAATAAACATCCAGAAATAGGATTCACTTTATACTTTTTATAGATCAAAAGCATTTCTTGATTTTTTTTCATCATGGATTCTTGATCTTTTTTATCTTTATATTTTTCCTCCAGCTTTTCTAATTCTGGTTTAGCTTTGCCAATATTTTCCGATTGTAACGCTGTTTTTTGAGATAGGGGAAATAAAACTCCTCGTATTAATAAGGTCGTAATGATTAAACCTAAACCATAATTACCAAAAAAACTTCCTATTTTAGTAATTATAAAGGCAATAGGAATAACAAAGAGAGTATTCCATAGAGTCTCGTTCTTATTACTTATAATCTTAATGTCTTTACAAGATGGCAATGATTCAAGTTCTAAACTATTATACTGACTATATTTTTTATATTCTTCTTTTATAGCTTTGTTTGTTGGCTGACAAAGAATATCGGCTCTTAACTTCTGACCGGTAATACTATCTGTTACCATCTTTTTATTTTGATCAACTAAATAATTGTTACAACCACTAATTAGTAGGGGAATAATTAATATTAATAGGATTAATTTTTTTTGTTTCATATCTTGCTCCTCTTATTGAAATATCTCTAGAAATTTCTCTTCTAATTTTTGAAAAGATAATCCCAAACAACTCTTTCTTACTATTATAATATAATCTTGATTATTTTGATAGACTTTTTTGTTTTTATCGATAATATTTCTTAATTGCCTTTTTAGTTTATTACGAGTAACAGCGTTACCTAGTTTTTTTCCAACCGAAATACCAAAACGATAGCGATTTAAGTCATTTTCCCTCGAATATATTATATAAAAATTATTTTTGCTGGGAAAAGCTGATTTTATAATCTCGTCAAAATCTTTACTTTCTTTAACAATATTTATTTTTTTCATAAAATCACCTCTTTAAATGCAAAATTACCACAAAAAGTGGTAATTTTATTACTTTGATAATTTTTTACGTCCTTTTGCTCTTCTTTTTTTTATAATATTACTTTTCATTCTAGCAAGAAAGCCTAATTTTTTGGATTTTTTATGATTATTTGGTTGATATGTTCTTTTCACTATTTTTCACCTCCACATTTAAATCTCTATAATTATAATAATAATTTCTTAATAAGTCAAGGAATATAAAGGTTTTTGTCAACAATTTTAACAACCTGTTAAAGATAAAAATTAACCTGTTAACAAGAAAAATTTAAAAATTTGTGCAAAACTATTTATTTTTTTCTTTTTACATATATAATAATTGTTTATAAGTTGTGCAAAACTTAGTGAAAAAACTGTGATTTTATTTTTCATCTTTATTTTTAATTTTAATTAGGCTACAATTAAAGTGTAAGTAAAATTCTTGTGGGGAGTGGTTTTATGAATAATAAAATTTTATGGCATAATTTTTTAAATTCAATTAAAACAGATATTACCCCCATTATGTTTGATACTTGGTTTAAAGAGACCCAATTATATAAAATTGAAGAGGATAAAGCTATTATTATTGTACCTTTTGCTATTCACAAAAAACAATTATTAAATAATTATAATGAATTAATTATTAATAAATTTGCGGAGCTTTCTAACAAATTTTATGAATTTGAATATATTTTAGAAAATGAAATAGTAACAGCTAGAGAAATTGAACAACTAGATAATAATATTAACAACAATACTGATTATAAAAAAACTAATTTAAACAAAAAATATACCTTTGAAAATTTTATGGTAGGGAAGAGTAATAAACTAGCATATGAAGTGGCTTTAGCAGTTGCTGAAAATCCTGGAACAACTTATAATCCGTTATTTATTTATGGTAATAGTGGTTTAGGAAAAACACATTTAATGCACGCTATTGGCAATTTTATTGTAGAACACTTTAATAAGAAAGTTTTATATGTAACCAGTGATACTTTTATTACTGACTTTAGTGGTATTAATAGAAAAGATGAAAACGGTCATAATTATGATTATGCTGAAACCTTTAAAAATAAATATCGGAACATTGATGTTCTTATTATTGATGATATTCAATTTTTAGGCGGGGCAACTAAGACACAACAAGAATTTTTTAATACTTTTCAAAATTTGCATCAAAATGAAAAACAAATTATAATTTCTTCTGATCGTTCCCAAAATGATTTAAAATTGTTAGAAGATCGATTAAAGACAAGATTTAGTTGGGGAATAACAGTAGATATTTTACCGCCGGAATATGAATTAAGAATTAAAATTTTTAAAAATAAATTAAAGGCTGAAAAGATTGAAACATTTGTGCCAGAAGAGGTTATTGAATATATTGCTGCTAATATTGGTGATGATGTTAGAGCGTTAGAAGGATCATTAAATCGTCTCTTAGCTTATACAGCTACTATGGGTTACAAAGAGATTAATTTAGAAGTAGCTGAAGAAGCATTAAAAGACTTTTTATATAAAACCAGTAATGAAATTAATAGTATTCATAAAATTCAAAAGACAGTAGCAGAATATTTTAAAATTTCTATCGAAGATCTTAAATCAAAAAAAAGATCAGCAAATCTAACTTTTCCCCGGCAAATTGCGATGTATTTAAGTAGAAATTTAACAACAGAATCATTTCCGAGAATAGGAATAGAGTTTGGTAATCGAGATCATGCGACAGTCATGCATTCTTGTGATAAAATAGAGAGAGAACTAAAAAAGAATAAAGAATTAGAAATTATGATTAATAAAATTAAAAAGGACTTAAATTAACTTTAATATTCATAAGTTATCCACACACAAAAAAGGCAAAATTATATTAATATTAAGAATTTAAAAAGTTATAAACAGTTTGAACAGTATTAATATAATTAAATATAAAAAAGAAAGAAGGTTTTAAAATGAATTTAAAAATTAAAAAAAGCATTTTATGGGATGGACTTAATAAAGTATCAAAAGCAATTTCTACTAAAAATTTAGTTCCTATTTTGGGATGTATAAAATTTCAATTAAAAAAAGATAAATTAATTTTAATAGCAACAGATAATGATATTGTTATTCAAATAGATATCATTAAAGATAATGATAATATGGATATTATTGAAGAAGGAACAGTTATTATTCATGGAAAATACATACTTGATATTGTCAAAAAATTAGAAGATGAATTTATAGAAATTAGAGTTTTAGAAGATTATAAAGTTTTAATTAAAACTGAAAATAGTGAATTTAATTTAAATGGTTTAAATAAAAATGAATATCCAAATCTTGCAATTGAAATAAATAAAAATCCTATTTTAATAAATAATAAAATTTTTAAAGATATAATTAATCAAACTTATTTTGCAGCTTCTAATGATGAAGCACGACCCGTTTTAACCGGAATTAATTTTAATATTATAGGTAATTTATTAGAATGTACCGCAACAGATTCTTATCGTCTAGCCAAAAAACAAATTAATTTAGATACTTCTTTAGAAAATGATTATAATATTATTATTCCAAGTAAAAATTTAATCGAATTTAGTAAAATTTTAGATGAAAGTGATAACAATATAGAAATTCATATTTTTAATAATAAAATAATCTTTAAATATAATAATTTAATTTTTCAGTCCAGATTAATTAATGGAACTTATCCAAATACAACTAATTTAATTCCAAAAGAATTTAATTTAAAAATTAAAATTAATACTAGTGAATTATATAATGTTATTGATCGAGCAAGTATTTTAACAAGTGATAAAGAAAAAAATATTATTTTCTTTGAAACAAAGAAAAACTTATTATATATTCGATCTTCTTCTTTAGAAATAGGTCGAGTAGAAGAAAAAATGCATATTGAAAATGATAATGATAATGATATAAAGATCGCGTTTAGTGCTAAATATATGATGGAAGCTTTAAAAGCTTTCAATGATTTGTATATTGAGATTCTATTAGTTAGTGAAACCAAACCAATAATTATTAAAAATTTAGAAAACGATAGTCTAATCCAATTAGTTTTACCAATAAGAACTTATTAAACAAGAAAATTTTCTTGTTTTTTTATTTTTAATATGCGACATATTTCATCAAATTTCGACAAATTAAAGTGATAATCTATTAATCAAATTTTAAAGAAAGGAGAAAAAATATGGATAATTATGAAATAAATAATGATACGCTAGCATTAATCCCAATTAATGCTTCATCAACAAAGATTATTGAAAAAAATGATGATTATATTATTAGTAATAGTGTTTATAATATTATGGAAAATAGTTGTGAATATTTTGGTAGTTCCTATGATGGCCGAAAAATTGGTTCAAAAAAAATTCTTGGCTCAACTTATAAAACTCCAATAGTTGTTGAAGAAACAAAACAATTAATTTTTTTTCCAACTGAGTCACCGTTAAACGATGAATGTTGTTGGATTTCCCTAAATAATATTGAAAATTATTCAGCTGACGATAACCTAACTAAGATATTATTTTTTAATCAACGAGAATTATTTGTACATATGCGTTATCAAAATTTTAATAATCAAGTGTTAAGAGCAACAAGATTATTAACAATTATGAAAAAAAGAACTAATATTTAATAATTATTAGTTCTTTTCTTGTTTTTCGTGATATAATTATATATATGTACAGGAGTAGGTAAAATGATAAAAAAAGAAAAAATGGGCATTTATTTAGTTTATAAATGAATATTGCTAAAGTTTCATTAATTAATTTTCGAAATTTTAAAAAAATTAATCTCAATTTTAGTAAAAATATAAATTTATTGGTAGGTAAAAATGCCCAAGGAAAAACTAGTATTCTCGAAAGTATTTATCTTTTAGCAGTTACTAAGACCTTTCGTGATAGTATTGATGAAAATTTAATTAATTTTAATAGTGATAATTATAAAATCAGCGGAAGGATTAAAAAACATAATTCTGTTAGTGATTATACTATCCAGTATGATCGAGAAAAAAAGCGAGTTTTTGTAAACGATACAGAAGTTAAAAAAATATCAGACTATTTATCTAATATTAATAGTATTATTTTTTATCCGGAAGATATTGATTTTATTAAAGATAATCCTAATACTAGAAGAAAAATTATTAATATTGAAATAAGTCAACTGTACAATGAATATGTAATTGTTTGTAATAAATACAATAAAATTTTAAAAATTAGAAATGAATACTTAAAAAAGATATATATAAATAATCTTTCTGATTTAACTTATTTTAATATATTAACTGATAAATTAATAACTTTAGCTATTTCTATATATATCTATCGTTATAATTTTATCAACGAAATCAATAAAAACTTAAAAGAAATATATTTGAATATTTTTGGAGAGGGAATACTAACAATTCATTATCTTCCAAATATAAATATTGAAGATTTTTCAATTGAGAATCTTAGAAAACAGTTAAGGTCAGTTTATGATCAAAACTATTCAAAAGAATTAATGCAAGGAGCGACAATCTTTGGACCTCATAGGGATGATTTTATTTTTTTATTAAATGATAAAGAAATGAAGTTATTTGCTTCTCAAGGGCAACAAAGAATTGCTATGATTGCTTTTAAATTATCAGAAATAAAAATAATTCAAAAAATAAAAAAGGATAATCCAATTATTTTAATTGATGATATTTTTAATGAGTTAGATCGTAAGAAAAAAAATAAAATTTTAGAATTAATTTTTGGTGATTATCAGACTATTATTACCACCACTGAGTTAAAGGGAATTAATAAGAGTATTGTTAAATCAGCAAAGATATTTGAAGTAAGAGATGGAACAGTAAAGGAAAAAGGTGATTTAAATGAAAAATGAATATGATTCTTCGTCAATTCAAGTGTTAGAAGGTTTAGAAGCTGTTCGTAAAAGACCGGGTATGTATATAGGAACTACCAGCGAAAGAGGCTTACATCATTTAGTATGGGAAATAGTAGATAATTCGATTGATGAGGCCTTAGCTGGTTATGCTGACATGATCGAAGTAATTATTGAAAAAGAAAATTTAATAACAGTAACAGACAATGGAAGAGGTATTCCTATTGGGATTAATGCTAAAACCGGAAAATCAACGGTTGAAACCGTTTATACTATTTTACATGCTGGTGGTAAATTTGGTGGTGGAGGATATAAGGTATCGGGTGGTTTACATGGTGTAGGAGCTAGTGTTGTTAATGCATTAAGTGAAAAATTAGAAGTTAAAGTATATAAAGATGGTAATATCTATTATCAAAAATTTATTAATGGAGGTAAACCAGCAAAACCTTTGGAAATCATTGATAAATGTGATAAAAATCGGACAGGAACATCAGTTACTTTTAAACCTGATCCAGGAATATTTACCGAAACAACTATTTTTAACTATGATACTTTAAAAAATAGGATTCGTGAACTTGCTTTTTTAAATAGAGGATTAACAATTGTTTTAATTGACGAACGAGAAGAAAACAAAAAGGAATCATTTAGATACGATGGCGGAATTAGTGAATATGTGGCTTTATTAAATAAGAATAAGAATCCTATCCACGAAACAATAATTGATGTTAATGGCGTTCAAGATGATATATCTTTAGAAGTGGCCTTACAATATAATGAAACATATAATGCTTGTATTTATTCGTTTGTTAATAATATAACAACTCCGGAAGGTGGAACTCATGAGGATGGAGTTAGAAGGGCACTTACTAGAATATTAAATAAATATGCTATAAACTATAATTTTTTAAAACAGAATGAAGAACCATTAAGCGGTGAAGATGTTCGTGAAGGCATCACAATGATTATTTCTATAAAACATCCGAACCCTCAATTTGAAGGTCAAACTAAAACAAAGCTAGGTAATGCCGAAGTTAGAAGTATAGCTGATAAGATCTTTTCTGAAGCGTTTGAGAGATTTTTACTAGAAAACCCAGATCAGGCTAAAATTATTATGGAAAAAAATTTAACGGCTGCTAGAGCTAGAGTTGCTGCCAAAAAAGCTCGTGAATTAACAAGAAGAAAAGGTGGTTTGGAGTTGACTAACCAATGGGGTAAGTTAACAGATTGTTCCTCAAAAGATGCGTCTCTTTGTGAAATTTTTATTGTCGAAGGGGATTCAGCTGCTGGACCAGCAAAGCAGGGACGTAATTCAGAATTTCAAGCTGTTCTACCGATTAGAGGAAAAATTTTAAATGTGGAAAAAGCCAGATTAGACAAAGTGCTTAGTAATGAAGAAATAAGAAGTTTAATAACGGCTTTTGGAACAGGTATTGGTGATGAATTTGATCTTAATAGATTAAGATATAATAAGATAATAATAATGACTGATGCTGATGTTGATGGAGCCCATATTAGAACTTTGCTATTAACTTTCTTTTATCGTTATTTTAAGCCTTTGGTAGAGAAGGGACATATATATGCTGCCCAACCGCCTTTATATAAAATTTCTCATGGAAAGGTGAATAAATACGTTTTAAATGAAGTAGAACGAGATGAATATCTTGCCACTTTACCAACAGAAACTAAATATGAAATTACTCGGATGAAAGGTTTAGGTGAAATGGACGCTAAAGAATTGAGAGAAACAACAATGCATATTGATTCAAGAATATTAGTAAAAATTGATCTTGAAGATGCTATTTTAGCCGATGAAATTTTCCCATTATTAATGGGAGAAGAGGTTGAACCTCGTAGAAAGTTTATTGAAGATAATGCATTAAATGTCAAAAATCTTGATGTATAGGGGTGAATAATAATGATAGATAAAATGATAAATGTAAATATTACTAATGAAATGAAAACATCTTTTCTTGACTACTCAATGAGTGTTATCGTTGCAAGAGCTATTCCTGATGTTCGCGATGGACTAAAACCTGTTCATCGAAGAGTTTTATACACTATGTTTGAAGAAGGAATGACTCCAGATAAAAAACACCAAAAAAGCGCAAATGCTGTTGGGGCTGTAATGGGCCATTATCATCCTCATGGTGATGTGGCAATATATGAAACAATGGTGAGGATGGCTCAAGATTTTACTTATCGTCATACATTAGTTGACGGTCATGGTAATTTTGGATCTATTGATGGCGACTCAGCTGCAGCATCGCGTTATACCGAGGCTAAATTATCAAAAATTTCTATGGAATTACTGAGAGATTTAAACAAAAATACAGTAGATTTTACTGAAAATTATGATGGTCAAAGAAAAGAGCCGATTGTTCTACCAAGTAGATTTCCGAATATTTTAGTCAATGGTAATATGGGAATAGCGGTTGGAATGGCAACAAATATTCCTCCGCATAATTTAGGAGAAGTAATTGATGGTTGTGTTGCTTATATAGACAATCCTGATATTAGTATTCTTGAATTAATGAATTATATAAAAGGCCCTGATTTTCCCACGTCTGGTACTATTTTAGGAAATAGTGGTATAAAAAAGGCTTATGAAACTGGTAAAGGAAGTATTACGATTAGAGGTAAAGTTGAAATTGAAGAAAATAATGGAAAAAACCGAATAATCATCACTGAAATTCCTTATCAAGTAAATAAGCAAATTTTGATAACTCGGATTGCTGAATTAGTTCGCGATAAGGTAATTGATGGTATTTCAAACTTAAATGACGAATCAGCCTTAGAAGGAATTCGAGTAGTAATTGATGTTAAGAAGGATGCTAATGCTAATGTAGTTTTAAATAATTTATATAAACATACACAGTTACAAGTTTCCTATGGGATTAATTTCTTAATGCTTGTTGATGGCCGACCAAGGACTTTAGATTTGAAAACAATATTAGAAAAATATTTAGATCATCAAAAACAAGTAATTTATCGCCGCTGTCAGTTTGATTTGCAAAAGTGTCAAAACAGACTTCATATATTAGAAGGGTTGAAGATAGCCCTTGATAATATTAATGAGGTTATAAAAATTATCAAAGCATCTAATAGTGATGAGGAAGCTCAAAATGGATTAATGGTTAGTTTTAATCTTACAGAGATCCAGGCTCAAGCTATTCTTGAAATGAAGTTAAGACGCTTAACGGGGTTAGAAAAAGGTAAGATAGAAGATGAAATTGCTGAATTGCTAAAACAAATTAGTAATTTACAAGAAATTTTAGCTAACGAACAAATGGTATTAGATATTATCAAAAAGGAATTAATAGAAATAAAAGATAAATATAGTGATGAACGAAAAACGGATATTGATATGACTTCTATTGAATATATTGAAGATGAATCACTAATTCCTGTCGAAAATATAATTTTAACTCTAACTAATAATGGATATATTAAAAGGGTTATAAGTGATACATATCGTGTGCAAAACCGTGGCGGAGTAGGAATAAAAGGTATTACGACAAATGAAGAGGATTTTGTTAAAAACCTTGTGTCATTGAGA
>CAZHWO010000003.1:0-42093 GCA_964536075.1 uncultured Muribaculaceae bacterium
TAATTTTTTCTTCCATATTATCATCTTCCTTACTATTATTATAAAATAAAAAGAGCTAATTTGTTAGCCCTAATTAAACAAAAGTCATTACTAGACATATTACAAAGAATAAAAAACCTAAGATCATCGTCATCCGGCTTATGGCTAACTCTGTTCCTCTTTCTTTTCTTTGAGCAAACAAATCGGAGTTTCCTCCTGATATTATTTGCGAAGCTGATTCAGCTTTATTACTCTGTAATAAAACAATAACAATCAACAGTATTGATATAACTAATAAAAATGTTTTCATCTAACATGCCTCCGTTTTGTAATAATATCTTACCATAAAATCTTTTTTTTGTATAGGTTAATCTTTTAATTGCTCCTCTATTCTTAATAATTGATTATATTTAGCATTTCTCTCCATTCTTGATAAAGAGCCTGTTTTGATCTGACCTAAATTTAAACCAACGGCTAAATCAGCTATAAATGTTTCATCCGTTTCCCCACTGCGATGAGAAATAATGGTCTGATAGCCATGTTTTTTAGCTAAATTAATAGTTTCCCAAGTCTCAGTAATTGTTCCAATCTGATTAGCTTTAATTATTATAGCATTACCAGCTCCTAAATTAATGCCTTTTTCTAATAACTCTTTATTTGTTACAAACAAGTCATCACCAACAATCTGGATTTTATCACCTAATCGCCTAGTTAACTTCGCAAATCCTTCAAAATCATTTTCCACAAGTCCATCTTCAATAGAAATGATTGGATATTTTTTAACTAACTTTTCATAATAATTAATCATTTCATCAGTGGTATATGTTTTTCCTTCCAATAGATAACATTTTTGCTCTTCATTAAAGAAAGTACTAGCTGCTACATCAAGAGCTAAAAAAACATCTTGGCCAGCCTTATAGCCAGCCTTATTAATAGCTTGGAGAATAAAAGCTAAAGCTTCTTCCGTTGTTTTTAAATTAGGCGCAAATCCACCCTCATCACCAACGTTTGTATTATATTTATGTTCTTGCAAAACTTTCTTTAAGTTATGAAAAATTTCTACCCCAGCCCTTATTCTTTCATGAAAAACTGCTTGTTTAGGAATAATCATAAATTCCTGGAAAGCTAACTCATTATCGGCATGAAGACCACCATTTAAGATATTCATCATTGGATATGGTAATTCCTTACCTTTACCGACATATTTATATAGTGGTTTATTTTTTGATAAAGCAGCGGCCTTTAGGCAAGCTAAGGAAACCCCTAATAATGCATTAGCACCCAAGCGACTTTTATTAGGCGTTCCATCTAATTTAATTAAAAGTTCATCAATCACTTTTTGTTTAGTAACATCCATTCCTACCAATTGATCTTTAATAATGGTATTCACATTATTTACCGCTTTTAAAACCCCTTTACCTGAATAACGGTTATCACCATCACGAAGCTCCCATGCTTCATTAATGCCTGTTGAAGCCCCACTTGGGACACTAGCTCTACCGATAAGACCCTTTTTTAATATCACATCAACTTCAATTGTCGGGTTACCTCTAGAATCCAATATTTCTCTAGCCTTTATATCCTTTATTTTCATATTTTATCCTCCCGGTTTATACACTAATTATACAACAATTTACTATTACTATCAATAAAAGATATGTTATAATGATTAATGAAGGTGGATAGACTATGAAAATAATAACCCTTACTAAGGATCGCTTTAATGATTTTGCGCTAAACCATCCGTACGCCAGTTTTTATCAGACATCCTCTTATGGTGATGTAATGAGTCATTTTGGTTTTATCCCTAACTACTTAGGTTTTTTAGATGACGCCGGTAATTTAGTGGGAGCCTCTCTCATTTTATTTAAAAAGGCTTTTTTTAATTATAAATATGCCTATGCTCCTAGAGGTTTTCTTATTGATTATAAAGATTTTGGGCAATTTAGAGATTTTACGAAAGAATTAAAACGTCTACTATTAAAACAAAATTTTTTATTCATAACTATCGATCCCCTTATTCCTTGTACCAAAAGAAATAAAAACGGTGAGATAATCTCAGTTAACAATAACATTAATGACATTTTATCTTCTTTAAAACAAAATAACTACATTCACTATGGTTTTAATAATTATTTCGAAACCTTAAAACCAAGATGGAATGCTTTTATTGAGTATAGTGAGACAGAAGAAGAATTATTTAAAAAATTTGATAAACCAACACGAAATAAAATTAAAAAAGCAATTCGCATGGGTGTTGAAATTATTAAAGATGAAAATAATGATATAGAAAAAATTTACGACTACTTAAAAATAAAGTATAATCGTAGGAATTTACATTATTATAATTATTTAAAAGAAAGCTTCAAGGATAATTTAGAAGTTTACTATAATTTTTTAAATACCGCCAATATGTTGAAAAACGCTAAATCAGTCTATGAACAAGAATTAGCAAAAAATGAGTATCTTAATAATAAAATTATGCAGCATAACCATCCCCAAACCATTAATGAAAAAATAAATTCCGACAAAATGTTAAACAAATATAAAAAGGAATTAATTGAAGCCACTAGATTAGCTGCGGAAAATCCCAATGGTTTGATTATTGGCGGTGGTATCTTTATTAAACATCTACGAACTATTAACTTACTTATTGAAGGATATAATCCTAAATATGGTCGTTTAAATTCTAATCATTTATTAAGATGGCACGTTATTCAAAAATATCGGTATGAAAATTATGACTACTTTAATTTAAATGCTATTACAGGAATTTTTAGTACTAAAAACAAACTCTATGGCTTAAATAAATCTAAATTAGGTTTTAATGCTTATGCTGTTGAATATATCGGAGAATTCAATTTAATTATTAATGATTTTATCTACCGAATTTATAAGTTAATTAAACGAAATAATAAAATGTTAAAAAAATAAAAGAAGTTCAACAATTTGAACTTCTTTTCTATTCCATAAATTCGTCTTCTAGCTTTTCAAGTGGTTCATCATCAATAAATTGAGTTGCTAAATCATAAGCTATATCACGATATTGTTTAATACCTGTTCCAGCAGGAATTAATTTACCAATGATAACATTTTCCTTTAATCCTTGAAGTCTATCCACTTTACCTTTAATTGCTGCATCGGTTAAAATTCTCGTTGTTTCTTGGAAAGAAGCCGCTGATAAGAAGGAATCTGTTTCAAGCGAAGCTTTGGTAATACCTAATAAAATTGGTTTACCAATAGCCGGAGCTTTACCTTGAATAATGGCTTGTTTATTAGCCTCGGTAAAATCATGATAATTTGCTAGTGATCCAGTTAAAAATTCTGTATCTCCAGACTCTAGTATACGCATTTTCGAAATCATTCTTCGCGCAATGACCTCAACGTGTTTATCGCTTATATCAACACCCTGACTACGGTATACATACTGTACCTCTTTTAAAATATATTCTTGCGTAGCAATTGGATCAGTAACCGCTAATAATTCTTTTGGATTAATAGCACCTTCCGTTAACTTATCACCAACCGCCACCTCATCTTTTAGGTTAACTTTTAATTTAACACCATAGTTAGAGACATGTTCCTTAGTTTCCAATTCATTAGTGATACTTATTCTAAATTTACCTGATTCCTCTTCAACCTTTGTAACCTTACCACTAATTTCGGCAATCGTGGCCTTACCTTTAGGATTACGAGCCTCAAATAATTCTTGAATACGTGGTAACCCCTGAGTAATATCTTCACCACCAGCAACACCACCTGTATGGAAGGTTCTCATTGTTAACTGTGTACCAGGTTCACCAATAGACTGAGCAGCCATAATACCAACTGCTTCACCAATTTCGACAATGTTACCTGTTGCTAAGTTACGACCATAACATTTCTGACAAACCCCATTAACCGTATTACAAGTTAAAATATTTCTTATCTCAACTTCTTTAATACCTGAGGCTATAATTTTTTCGGCAATTGATTCCGTAATAAGCTGCAATTTATCAACAATTAATTCTTTGCTTTCTGGATGAATAACTTTTTTATTGGTATAACGACCAATAATCCGATCATATAATCCTTCAATTATCGAACCATTTTTCTCATTGATAAATTCTTTAACAATAACCCCCACATCGGTACCACAATCCTCTTCCTTAACAATAATATCTTGACTCACATCAACTAAACGTCTTGTTAAGTAACCAGAGTCGGCTGTTTTTAACGCTGTATCAGCACTACCTTTACGAGAACTATGCGTTGATAAGAAGAATTCTGAAACTGATAAACCTTCTTTAAAGGAAGCAATAACCGGGATTTCAATTGGATCACCATTTGGCTTTTGCATCAACCCACGCATACCAGCCAGTTGGGTAAAGTTAGATATATTACCTCTGGCCTTCGAATTCATCATCATGAATATAGGATTATCTAAGTCAGCCTTAGCATATGTTTCTAGTTCTTTTTGAACTCGATCTTTAACATCATACCAAGTTTCAAGTACTTTGGCATGTCTTTCTTCTTCCGTAATTAAACCACGTTTAAAGTGCGAATTAATTTTATTAACTAATTGCTGACCTTCTTCAATAAATTGGGCTTTATGCTCACTGGTTTTAATATCAAATACCGAAACAGTAATACCCGCAATTGTTGAATATTTAAACCCTAAATCTTTAAGTTTATCAAGCATAATCGAAGTTTCAGTCGTCTTGTAACGTTTAAATATTTGCGCAATAATTTTTTCTAGATGTCCTTTAGCAAAAGGATTAACAATTGGCATATTGGCAATTGTTTCAGGGATATTAGTCCCTTTTTCTAAGAAAAATTTATTAGGAGTAATCTTCTGAATATTTTCATCACTTGGTTCATTAATATATGGAAATGAATCTGGTAAGATTTCATTAAAGATTAATTTACCAATCGTCGTTACTAAATACTTGCCTTTTTGACTATCCGTAAATAATTTATATTTAAAAGAATCAACTGGCACAGCTACTCTGGTATGTAATGTTAACTCTCTTCGCTCATAAGCCATGATTGCTTCACTAGAATTTTTGAATATTCTTCCTTCACCTAGTAAGCCCGGTTTTTCCATTGTTATATAGTAATTACCTAAAACCATATCTTGGCTGGGCGTAACTATTGGATCACCTGATTTAGGGTGCAAAATATTATTAGCCCCTAGCATTAATAATCTAGCTTCAGCTTGAGCTTCTTCGGAAATAGGTACATGAACAGCCATTTGATCACCATCAAAATCCGCATTAAAAGCTGGACATACTAATGGGTGAAGTCTGATGGCTTTACCACCAACCAATACTGGCTCAAACGCTTGAATACCTAAACGGTGCAAAGTTGGTGCTCGATTCAATAATACCGGATGTTCTTTAATCACATCTTCTACAATATCCCAAACCAATGGATCACGATTATCAATTAGGCGCTTTGCTGCTTTAATATTATGAGCAATATCTCTCGATACCAACCCATTAATAACATGTGGCTTAAATAATTCTAGAGCCATCTCTTTGGGAATTCCACATTGATACATTTTTAAGTTAGGCCCAACAACAATAACAGAACGACCAGAATAGTCAACACGTTTGCCTAATAAATTCTGTCTAAATCGTCCTTGCTTTCCTTTCAACATACTAGAAAGTGATTTCAAAGGACGATTTCCGGCACCAGTGACACTTCTTCCGCGTCTTCCGTTGTCAAACAGGGCGTCAACTGCTTCCTGTAACATACGTTTTTCGTTTTGAATGATAATCCCAGGAGCCCCTAAATCAATCAGTTTTTTCAGACGATTGTTACGGTTAATAACTCGGCGGTATAAATCATTCAAATCACTTGTCGCAAAGCGACCACCATCTAATTGAATCATTGGTCTTAACTCTGGTGGGATAACAGGGACAACATCCATAATCATCCATTCGGGTTTGTTACCGGATTTTTTAAAAGCATCTAAGACATCAATACGTTTTACTAAACGCGTTCTTTTTTGTCCTTGAGCTGTTTCTAATTCTTTGTTAATTTCAGTAATCTCTTTATCAAGATCTACTTTTTTTAGTAACTCTTTTATGGCCTCAGCTCCCATACCGACTTTAAAACCATTACCATATTTTTCATAATATTGACGATATTCTTTTTCGGATAAGGTTTGCTTGTTTTCTAGTGGAGCGATACCTTTGTCAATTACTACATATGATACAAAATATAATACTTCCTCTAAATCTCTGGGACTCATATCTAGTACTAAACCCATACGTGATGGTACTCCTTTAAAGAACCAAATATGCGAAACGGGCGTTGCTAACTCAATATGACCCATTCTTTCACGACGAACTTTTGACCTCGTTACTTCAACTCCACAACGGTCACAAATAATATTTTTATATCTTACTCGTTTATATTTACCACAGGCACATTCAAAATCTTTGGTAGGTCCAAAAATCTTTTCGCAGAATAAGCCATCTCTTTCTGGCCTTAGTGTACGATAATTAATCGTTTCTGGTTTTTTTACTTCACCATATGACCATTCACGTATTTTTTCTGGAGATGCTATACCAATTCTTAAAGCTTCAAATTTATCCACTTGTATCATTAGTTCTCATCTCCTTCCATATCAAAATTGAGATCTTCTTCATCAAATTCACCATATTGATCCTCTTCTTCTTCATCCTCAGCTAAAGAATCAACCGTTGAATCATCAACTGCTAATGGGAGATCTTCTAATTCTTCAATAGAAACCTTGATGTCCTCTTTATATTCATCTTCTTCCATTTCTTTCATGTCTAATTCAACACCATCATTATTTATAATGGAAATATTTAAACCTAAGGCTTGGAATTCTTTCATCAATACTCTAAATGATTCAGGAACCCCGGCTTGATTAATTTGATTTCCTTTAACTAATGCCTCATATACTTTAACTCTTCCAATGACATCATCAGATTTAATAGTCATTATTTCTTGTAAAGTATGTGCAGCACCATAAGCATATAATGCCCATACTTCCATTTCTCCAAATCTTTGACCACCAAATTGAGCTTTACCACCCAGAGGTTGTTGAGTTACCAAGGAATAAGGTCCAGTACTTCTAGCATGAAGTTTATCATCAACCATGTGATGTAATTTAATCATATACATAACGCCAACAGTTATTCGACTTTCAAAAGGTTCACCTGTACGTCCATTATAAAGAACTGTTTTCCCATCTGGTTCAATCTTCGCCTCAGCCATCATTTCTTGAATATCCCCTAACTTAGCCCCATCAAATACTGGAGTAGCTATATGAACATTCAGTTCTTTAGCTGCCATTCCCAAATGTAACTCTAGAATTTGACCAATATTCATACGTGATGGAACACCTTGTGGATTAAGAACAATATCTACTGAGCGGCCATCTGGTAAATAAGGCATATCTTCTTCTGGTAGTATTAATGAAATAACCCCTTTATTACCATGACGACCAGCCATTTTGTCACCAACTTGGATTTTACGTTTTTGGGCAATATAAACCCTTATAACTTTACTAACTCCCGCCGGTAATTCGTCATTTTCTTTACGTGAATATATTTTAACATCGTGGACAATACCATCGCCACCATGGGGAACACGTAAAGATGTATCACGAACTTCACGCGTTTTTTCACCAAAAATAGCGTGTAATAATTTTTCTTCACTTGTAAGTTCGGCCATTCCTTTTGGTGTTACTTTACCAACAAGAATGTCGCCTTCTTTAACTTCCGTTCCAATAATAACAATTCCGTTTTCATCAAGATTTTTTCTTGATTCCTCACTAACATTAGGAATATCTCTGGTTATTTCCTCTGGTCCTAACTTAGTTTCACGACATTGCATTTGGTAATCCTCTAAATGAATAGAAGTATAAACATCATCTTTAACTAATTTTTCATTTAAAACAACTGCATCCTCATAGTTATAACCATCAAAAGTCATAAAGGCTACTAAAACATTTTTCCCTAATGCTAACTCACCCATATCAGTTGATGGCCCATCAGCAATAATAGTTCTATCACTAATTACTTGATCGCCTACGTGAACAATTGGTCGGTGATGCAAACAAGTATCAGCATTAGAAAGTTCAAAATTAGATAAATAATAAGTATCTTTACCAGTTTTATTTTTTACTACTACTTTACGAGCATCAACATACTCGACAATACCATCCGCTTTAGCTACAATTACTGTACCACTATCTTTAGCCGCAATAAATTCAACACCCGTTCCAATATAAGGAGCCTCAGCCTTTAATAAAGGCACTGATTGACGTTGCATGTTAGCGCCCATTAAAGCTCGAGTTGCATCATCATGCTCTAAGAATGGAATAATACTGGTTGTAATAGATACAACTTCCTGAGGTGATACATCAATATAATCAACTCTTTCTGGACTGATTAAAATGTTTTCTCCTCTATAACGAGCTGCAACTTCTTTATCAAGAATAACATTATTTTCATCAGTATTAACAGTCGCTTGCGAAATAACAAGATCTTCTTCTTCATCGGCTGTGAAATATTCAACAATATCCGTTATTTTACAATCTTCTACCTTTCGATATGGCGTTTTAATAAAACCATAATCATCAATTTTAGCATAACTAGCTAAAGAGGTAATTAACCCAATATTTGGTCCTTCTGGTGATTCAATTGGACAAATACGTCCATAGTGAGAAGTATTAACATCACGCACTTCCATACCAGCTCTATCCCTTGATAAACCACCAGGTCCCAGTGCTGATAAACGTCTTTTGTTAGTTAACTCAGCAATAGGATTAGTTTGATCCATAAATTGAGATAATTGACTACTACCAAAAAATTCTTTCATTACAGCTGTTACTGGACGAATATTAATAAGCGTCTTAGGCGTTACTTCTTCCATTTCTTGAGTTGTCATTCTTTCACGAATTACTCTTTCCATTCGTGAAATACCAATTCTAAATTGATTTTGTAATAATTCCCCTACTTGACGAACCCGTCTATTACCTAGATGGTCTATTTCATCAAAATTACCGATACCATCTAATAAATTTAAATAATAAGAAACTGCTGCGTAAACATCCGAAATAGTTAAACGCTTAACATCAATAGTTTGATCATTACCAATTAAGATTATCTTTTCTTTCTTGTTAGCTGGATTTAAAATCTTAACCTCTTGGACCTTATTATAATTATCTAGGTCTTCATTAACAGTTAACTCTTTAACTCCATAACCGGCTGCAAATATAGGTTTTAAAGTATCAATTATTTCTTTAGTTACTATAGTTCCCTTTTCAACAATTACTTGACCATTAACTTTAATATCTTCAGCCAAAGTCTGATTTAATAAACGTTCCAGAACATTTAACTTACGATTAAATTTATAACGACCAACCTTAGCTAAATCATATCTAAATTTATCAAAAAATCTAGTAATAATTTGGTTTTTAGAACTATCTAAGGTAGCTGGTTCTCCTGGTCTTAATTTCTCATAAATTTCAATTAAAGCTTCGTCGGTATTACGAGTTGAATCTTTTGCTAGAGTATTCTCAATAAATTTACTAGTACCAAATACTTTAATAATATCTTCGTTACTAGATAAACCAAAAGCCCTTAATAAAGTCGTTAAGGTTACTTTTCTGGTTCTATCTATTCTTACATATAAAACATCCCTAGCATCTGTTTCAAATTCTAGCCAAGTTCCTCGCGTTGGAATAATCTGAGAAGTAATAACAGCACGACCATTTTTATCGATTTCACGATTAAAATACACACTTGGTGATCTTACCAATTGTGATACAATAACTCGCTCTGCTCCATTAACAACAAAAGTTCCACTTTCTGTCATTACTGGCATATCGCCTAAAAATATTTCCTGCTCTTTTACTTCTCCGGTTTCGTTATTGAATAATCTTACTTCAACCTTTAAAGGAGCTGCAAAAGTTGTCTCACGATCTTTACTCTCTTTTATTGAATATCTTGGCTCATCAAAATGATAATCGCCAAATTCTAAAGATAGTGTCCCAGAAAAATTTTCAACGGGGAATAACTCTTCAAAAACTTCCTTTATACCAACCTCTACAAACCATTGGTACGATTTTTTTTGGATTTCTAATAAATCCCTAAGTTCATAAGTATTTCTAATCTTAGAAAAACTTCTTCTTTGACGGTGGTCACCACAATTAATTATCTTATATGCCACTAAATTTCACCCCTATACCATATTTTAAAAAATCAAAGAACATATTTTATGCTAATACGTTGCCAACTTATATTATTAACATAAATTTGGCAACAAGTCAATCAAAAAGTGCATTCAATTATAAAAAAACCTTTATTTTTATCTAAAACATTAACATTATACACTTCTTCTAAGTCGTTTATTAACGATTTAGCACCTTGCTCTTTTCTAACTACTAAAAATAATTTACCATCCTTTTCTAAGTAATTCTTAGCTTTCATCAGTATTTCATATACTATTTTTTTACCGGCTCTTATCGGTGGATTGGTAACTATATAATTATATTTCTCAGTTATATTACTATAACAATCACTTTCAAAACAAGAAGCATTAGTGAGATTATTCTCTTTAATATTCATCTTGGTTAAATGAAGCGCTCGTTTATTGATATCAATTAATTCGACCTGACAAGATGTTAATTTAGCAATAACAATACCAATTACCCCATAACCACAGCCAACATCTAAAACGCGACCATGAAATTTATAAATTCCAATAACTTCAAGTAATAATCTTGTTCCAAAGTCAATCTTTTTCTTAGCAAAAACCCCATTATCAGTATTAAAAATAAACTTCTTATTTAGGATCATTACCTCGTTTTTTTGAACATTACTCTTCAAATCGTCATTAGTAAAATAATGACTCACACTTTATCACCCCTTAAGATAATAAAAGAGTTTACTATAAATTAATATATAGTAAACTCCTTTCTTCGTATTCATATAATACTACATTAAGTAAATAAAATCAATCTTTTTCGAATTATTTTACTTCTACTGTTGCGCCAGCTTCTTCAAGTTTCGCTTTAATTTCATTAGCTTCATCAACTGAAATGTTTTCTTTAACAGCGCCACCGTTATCAGCAATATCCTTAGATTCTTTTAATCCTAAGCCAGTGATATCACGAACTACTTTAATTACATTAATTTTTGCATCACCAGCACTTACTAATGTAACAGTAACACTAGATGGACCTTCTTCACTTTCACTAGCCGCTACTGGTGAAGCAGCCATTGCTATAGCACTTGGATCTACTCCAAATTCCTCTTTCATTGCGTCAACTAATTCTTTTATTTCTAAAAGAGTCATTTCTTTTAAAGAACTAATAAATTCTTCTTTGGTAATCTTTGCCATTTTAATTTTCCTCCTTAATTATTTTCTCTTTCTTCAGCATAAAGATTTAAACATATCGATAAATCTCTTACTATTTGAATCATTCCACCAGCAAGCATTGTTAGTAATCCTTCTCTCGATGGTAAAATTGCTAATTGAGCTAGCACTTCTTTATCAGACACATTGCCATCAACAATTCCTACTTTCAATTCTAATACCGGATGTTTTTTTGCAAAGTCGGCTAAAATTTTAACTGCTGCTATTTGATCAGTACTAAAAGCCATCGCACTTGGACCAACTAAATGTTCAGCAACATCAATTTTTAAGTCATTCATTGCTCTAACCATTAAAGTATTCTTATACACTTTATAGTCAGCATTATTGTTTCTTAGACTTTTTCTTAGTTCCTTAGCTTCATTATCGGTTAAACCGCGATAATTAAAAAGAATGATACTTGCTGCCGCTTTTACTTGATCTTTAATCTCTTCAATTACTTTTTGCTTGGCATCTAAGATTTTTTCACTTGCCATAAAACTCCTCCTATTTTTTTATTTGAAAAGGCCATAAAAAAGTCCTTATATATGCATACAAGGACCCCTTAAATATTTTAAGTTCAAGTCCTCGGTAGGATTTACTTTTATACCTACTGTCTATGGCACTCACAAATTAACTAAATTATAATATATTTTTTTTTATTTGTCAAAAGAATTTAAATTTATTTTAATTCCTGGACCCATCGTACTAGCAACTGAAACATTTTTTATGTAGTCACCCTTCAAGGTTGAAGGCTTAACTTTAATAATAGTAGCTACAAAAGCATCTAAATTCTCTAACAGTTGAGCTTCGGTAAACGATACTCTACCAATAATTCCATGAACATTACCAAATGAATCTGATCGATACTCAATACGACCTGATTTAATCTCATTAACTGCTTTGGCAACATCTACTGTAACTGTTCCTGTTTTAGGATTAGGCATTAAACCTTTAGGCCCTAAAACCTTACCTAGTTTACCAAGTAATGGCATCATATCTGGCGTAGCAACCATTACATCAAATCCAAACCAATTTTCTTTTTCAATCTTTTGTAGCATATCAACATCACCAACAAAATCAGCTCCGACTTCTAATGCCTTTTTAGCTTGATCTCCTTTAGCAATTACTAAAACTTTTTTGACTTTTCCTGAACCATTAGGTAAAGCAATCGTTCCCCGTAATTGTTGATCAGCTTTTTTAGTATCAATGTTTAAACGAATAGCTACTTCAACTGAACCATCAAACTTACTGGTCGATGTATCTTTAACCAGTTTAAGAGCTTCTTCTTTTGAATAAAGATTCATCTTATCAACTTTTTGAGCTACTTCTACATATTTTTTGCTTCTTTTTTTCATTTAAAATACCTCCTTGTGGTAAATAGCGGATTTTCCTCCCACATAGATAATAACCTATATGTATTTATAATTATTTTATTTCAATTCCCATATTTAATGTTGTTCCTTCAATGATTTTCATTGCTGATTCAAGATCATAAGCATTTAAATCGGGTAATTTAATTTCTGCAATTTCACGAACTTGTTCTTTAGTTAACGATCCAACAAATTGTTTTGATCCTTTGGTAGAACCTTTTTGAACTTTAGCCATTTTCTTAATTAAGAAAGCAGCTGGTGGGGTTTTTATTACAAAATCAAAACTTCTATCATCATAAATAGTAATTTCTACGGGTAATACATCGCCCATTCTTTCCCTTGTTGCATCATTATAACGCGTACAAAATTCTTGTAGGTTAATTCCTGCTGGTCCAAGCACCGTTCCAACTGGTGGAGCAGGTGTTGCTTTACCGGCTTGAATTTGCAACTTAATCTTTTTTACAACTTCTCTTTTTGCCACGAAAAACACCTCCTATATTTTATCTTTTTCGCGAGTGGTTCAAATAGCTAATCCGCGCCTCCCACTAATTTAATCTATATTAAATTAAATATAGTTACTAAATAATATCATCATTTTTAACAAAAAGCAACTGTCTATTTAGTCTTTCTGAATTTTTGCTAATTCCACTTCGACAGAAGTCACCTGACCAAATAAATCAACAGAAATCGTTAGCATTTGATTAGGTATATCAATGGTTTCAATTATTCCTTCCATTCCTTTAAATGGACCATCAATAATTTTAACCTTATCGCCTTCTTTTAATTCGTTAGCAATATCTAAACGGCTAATGCCCATATTACTTAAAATATGATCAACTTCATATGGTTGGAGCGGTGTTGGTTTAGCCCCTTTACCACTTGATCCGATAAAGCCAGTAACCCCGGGAGTATTTCTAACTACAAACCATGCTTCATCACTCATTATCATTTCGACTAAGATATAACCAGGAAACATTTTTTTAATTTTTTCCTTCTTTACCCCGTCTTTTATCTCTTCAACTTTTTGTTCTGGGACAATTACTCGAAAAATATAATCATCCATTCCCATCGAGCTAGCACGCATTTCTAATTTTTCTTTAACATTGTTTTCATGACCAGAATAAGTATTAACTACATACCATTGTTTTTCCATTATTTCACCCACGCTTGTAAAGCAGCCATAATTAAATCAATAATGGCAAACATTATTGAAAAGAAAAGGATAAAAACAATTGTCGTCATTGAATATTTAACCATTTCCTTTTTTTCCGGCCATTTAACTTTGCCTATTTCTTTTTTTACTTCTTTGAAAAAGTTTATAATTTTTTTCATTATCCACCTACTTATTATATGTTTTTTTTCAAAATAAAAACACTTCTTTGTGTCACTAATAAACTAACACATTATTGTTTATAAGTCAATACTAATTTTTAAAATATTAAATTTATCTAAACTTAAGAAATCACTATCCGTCATTAATAAAAGAAATAAAAATAGACAAATAAAACAACTATTGATATTAAAACAGCTATCAATGGAATAAAAATTATATTGGCAAAAGCGGCTTTTCGTTCCAATTCTGGACTTTCTATCCCCTCGGCCCAAGCTCGTCCAGATGGAGTAGACTTAACTTTCGTTGTTTGATCAGCAATACCTAAACCAGTATCTTCTTGTTTATGAGGGATGATTTCTGGATTACTTTTAAAATCACAATAGTATACAGGCTTATTCTCATTAATAACAGCATTATAATAACGTTCATCCGCAATGGGAAGAAAATCTTTATAAAAAGCATAATTATCCTTTATCCACTCTTTGGAAAAAGCATAATCAACCTGGCCTAAATTAATTCCAATCATTAAACCGGCTAATGCTTGGATACTTGTTAAGCGATAATCACTAGTAGCTACCGTAACATTATTAAATTTTATCGGTCCTTGAAAAGTAACATCAATCGCATTATGATTGATAATGGCCATTGTCCCTTGATCATTAAGTTTCTTTAATTCTAAACTAGCATAATAAAAGAAACGCATTAGCTCATTATTAAATTCTATATCGTTATTAGTTTTAGTACCTGTATCATTTAACCAAGCTTTTATATTCACCTTTATCACCTATCTTATTCTGTCATAATTATATCACATTATTTTTAAGATAAACAAATAAAATGTTTGGCTTTTAATCTTTTTCTAATCGCAACACAAGCATTGTCAACAGTCTTCTCGGTTATATCTAGCAACCTAGCAATCTCAACATGTTTGAAACCATTGAATTTTAATTCAAAAACTTGAGCATAAATAAAAGACAAACTATTGATAAAATTAATTAATTGTAAATTTAGTTCATGAACGCAAATGCTCTCTATAGGAGATAATAATTTATCATCAGAGATTGTTTCTATTAAAGTAAGATTATCAAAAAGCTGTTCATTATAAGAAATAGCTTTATTTAAAAGCATTTTCTTTTGGGTACCATGATGCTTTATTACTCTAAGCATCGTTCGTTTAACTGATACTAAAGCATAAGTATAAAATATATTATCACTACCTTGATTAAAACTATAAGCTGCCTTACATAAACCAAGCAGGCCCTCTTGGATTAAATCTTCAAGTTCCAATCCCATTTCTTTAGCTTGAAAGAGATATTTCTTGGCCAAAGATTTAACTAAAGGTTTATATTTATTGTAAATAAACCCCATTGCTTCATCATTATTTTCTTTTATCATGTAAACTAATTCATTATCATTAAGATCTCTATAATCCAAATTACCACCTATCTCTTACTTCTTAGCACCTCATATATCATAATACCGGCCGCTACAGAAGCATTTAAACTATTTACCTGACCATACATTGGAATAGTTGCTATAAAATCACAAGCTTCTCTTGTTAATCTACTCATTCCTAATCCTTCATTACCAATAACTAAAACAATTTTTGATGAATAATCAATTTCACGGTAGTTAGTCCCTTCCATATCTGTTCCCACAATCCAAAAACCATGATCTTTCAGTTCTTTAATCGTCTGATTAATGTTAGTAACTTGCACTATATTAACATTATTAATCGTTCCCGCACTAGTTTTCATAACGGTCGAATTAACTGATACACTGCGATCTTTAGGAATAATAATTCCGCTAATTCCGGCTGCCTCACAAGTTCTTATAATAGCTCCTAAATTATGGGGATCTTCTAAATGATCCAAAATAACAATTATATCTTCATCAAAAACAGTCGGTAACTTTTGATATTCATAGTCAGGTATATAAAGTATTATACTCTGATGGTTTCCTTCTGCAAGTTGATCTAATTTTATTTTATCCGCATATTCTATTCTTATTTTGGCATTTTCTAATAAAGCTTTTATATTATTATCATGAAAACCTTGCTGTAAAATTATTTTATCAATCTTTTTTTTCTTTTTTAACAGCTCAATGGCTACATTCTTTCCATAAACTAACATCCTTCTACCTCCAATATTCTATTAATTATTTCCTCAATTCTGGCCATCTGATTATTTAAATATAGTTCTCCCAATAAAGCTTCTAGTCCTGTTGCGTGTTTATAAGTCAATATATCACAGTTTTTAGGATGATTATTATTTCGATAATTTCGTGCTCGCTTAACTATATTAGTTTCATCTTCATTAAAGAAAAATTCATCACTTAATATTTTCAAAAACCGCGCTTGGTTTTTAGCACTAACATATTTAACCGTTTCTTTTTGTAATTTATTAACATCATTATAACCTATTGATAATAAATATCTCCTAATATAAAGCTCATATAAAGCATCACCCAAAAAAGCTAAAGCTAATACATTAATTTCTTTAGTATTCATATTATCACCAAATATCATTATATCATAAAAGCTAGTTAACATAACTAGCTTTAAGTTTATCTCTTTAAAACATAACCATCAATCATTAAATTACCAACCAGCTTATAATTTTGGGTATACGAAACATTAATATAAGTAATAACCAAATCTCGCTTATCATCAATTTTAATTTTGTTATTTTGTTCCATATACTTATTTATAGCTTCTTCATCTTTATCTTCTAAATTACTTATTAAAGGAGTTAAATCGATTGAGAAGCTTTCCTCTTGATGATATTTAATCACTACATTAGTTAGATTATTATAATTTTGATTTTTATCAATATAATATAAGAATTTATATCCTTCAATACCAACAAAATCTTTATAATAATCGTCATAATAAATGCTCTTAGTGCTAAACCATTCTCCGTCATAATTAGTATAAGTTGCCGCTAGACTTTTAAGATTATTAAGCTCTTCCTCACTATAGCTTTTAAAATATTTTTCTAAATCCATATCGCTTAAGTAACTATATGCTCCAGCAGCCTTTCTTTTTTGTTCTTCGGTTAACTTTTCAATGTTATTTCCGATTGGATAATTGTTTTTTAATATTTGATTTTGCCATATAGCTGAAATATGAAAAAGATTCATCGGATAAATTGTTGATAGACCAATAATCAAAGCTAGTAATAGAAAAACTAGATTAATTCTTTTCCATACCTTTTCTAGCATAATTTCCATTACTTGAAAAATAATTAACATAATTCCTAAATATCTTAATGGTGTCATACCAAAGTCAATAATTCTAACAACAAGAGAATAAATTTCCAATAAGATAAATGGGGCATATAAATATGGTAGAATAGCAACTATTTTATTTAACCGCTTGTCTTGATCAAAGTAACTACTAACTATCCATGTTGGCATAGCAAAAAGATATAAAATAGCTAGTATTCTGAAAATAATATTAGATGGCATTGCCTGTAAAATAGCTATTTTAAAAATATACAGATATATTATTAACATAGCTACTAATACTAAAGGCAAAAGAACATAAACAAATAAGCCTTTGACAAGGTTTCTCATTCTGTTTTTATCTACCGTAATCATCGAATATACTACCGCCGGCACATAAAATAAACCAAACAGTAATATTGATTCTCGTATAAATATCTGCGAATACGCTATTTTAGCAATTAATTCAATAAAAGTTAAGGTTACCAAAACAATTCCTAAATGTAAAACAGCAAAAAGCACCGAAGCAAAAAAAATATTTTCTAAAAAATTAACCACATATTCGCTCAATCGATTATCATTATTCTTAATTAACTTGTGAAAAACTAATATCATTAATATTAATATATAACCTACTAATAAAGGCATTATAATATCATATGGAATTATTACCTCATCAGCAAAAATAAGCCAACTAAAGGTCATACTAATTAAAGCAGTAACAACACTTAAAATCAGTTTATTTAATCTTCTAGAAAAATAAGTTTCTAGAAAAAATAAACCAAACAACCAAAAAGCCAAACTAAATTCAACCTTTACTATATTATTATCAGATGAATTAATAAAGATTGTTAAAAATATTGTTGTAATAACCAACGCCGTAAAGGTTAGTGGATAACTTTTGGTTATCTTTTTAATTACCTCTTGTAATTGTTTTTTTATCTCTTTTAATAAATTCATTTTATCATTCCTCTATTAATCTCTACGATTAGTAAGTATTAGAACTAATCGTAAAATTTGCAATAAAGTTGTCACTAAGCTAGCTACATAAGTAAGAGCCGCGGCTTTCAGCATAATATCAACACCCTCACTCTTTTTTATGTCAATTAAGGATAATTCTTTTATTTGTTGTTTCGCACGCGTAGAAGCATTAAATTCAACGGGTAAAGTCACTAACTGAAAAAGGAGAATAAACATTAATAAGGCAATACCTAACCAGGCCAGATCACTATAGCCTAATAACAAGCCAATAATAACCGCAATATAACCAAATTTACTGCCAAAACTAGCTAGTGGAAAAAGACCACTCCTGAATTTTAGAAAAAAGTAACCATCTTTATCTTGCAAAGCATGACCCACTTCATGAGCTGCTATGCTTGTTGCCGCAATTGTGGTACCGTTAAAGATATCCGGTGATAATTTAATTACCTTTCTAGTCGGATCATAGTGATCAGTTAATAAGCCTTTAGTTTCTACAATATGAATACGTTCAAGTTTATTATTATCTAATATTTTTCTTGCCACTTCAAAACCACTCAGATTATTTCCATTACTTTTCGTCCTATATTTGTTATAAGTTAATTTAACAAATATCTCGGCTACTACAGTAATCAGAAGCCCAATTAAAACTAAACCATAATTTAACATAAAATCATTCATAATTAAATCCTTTCATATTTGATACCATCACGGGTATCAATTATTTTTATACCTTTTGCTAGTAATTCATCTCTTATCTGATCAGCCTTGTCAAAGTCTTTATTTTGCTTGGCCCAATTTCTTTCCTCTATTTTAGCTAAATCCTCTTTACTAATATCTGTTATCTCTTCTTTAAATAAATCCAGCGATAAAACCCGATCAAAATCTTTGATCAAATAAATTTTAGTAGCTTCATTTAAATGTTCATCTTTTAAAACATCATAAATGGTCGTTAACATCATGGCTGTATTTAAATCATTATTAATCGCTTGTTTAAACTGTTCAATATAATTAATTATCTGATCATTATTAATATCTCCGGTTTCTTTTAAAGACATAACTTTATTCTTTAATTTTTTATAAGCCAAAGAAGCCCCATCAAGTGATTCATAGGTAAAAAGTAATTGATTACGATAATGCGATTGCAGACAATAAAAGCGATAAGCTAAAGGATTATAGCCTTTACTTTCTAATAATGAAACGGTTAAGAAATCACCTGATGATTTACTCATTTTACCATTAACATCATTAAGATGTTCGACGTGAAACCAATATCGACACCATGGATGGTTAATAATAGCTTCCGATTGCGCTATTTCATTAGTGTGATGAGGAAAAATATTATCGATCCCACCACAATGAATATCTAAATATTCGCCTAAATATTTTAAAGATATAGCTGAACACTCAATATGCCATCCAGGATACCCTTTCCCCCACGGAGAATCCCACTTTAATTCCTGATCTTCAAATTTAGATTTAGTAAACCACAAAACAAAGTCGGCTGGATTTCTTTTAAAAGTATCCTCTTCGACTGTTTCTCTTGAACCAATTAATAATTCATCAGCTTGATGGTTAGATAAAACATAATATTGATCCAATTTCTGAGTATCAAAATAAACATTGTTATTAGCAATATAGGCAGAATTGTTATCTAATAAGATCTTTATTAATCTTATATATTCATCAATTAAACTAGTAGCCGGAATAATAACTTCCGGTTTCTTGATATTAAGTTTCCTCGCATCATCAAAAAAATAATCGGTATATTTTTTAGCAATATCTAAAACACTCATATGTTCTTTTTTAGCACTATTAACCATTTTATCTTTACCTAAGTCGGAATCACCTGATAGATGACCAACATCGGTAATATTCATTGCTCTTATTACTTTATAACCTAAATAATTTAGAGCTTTCTCTAACACATCTTCAACAACATAACTTCTTAAGTTGCCAATGTGAGCATAATGATAAACCGTTGGTCCGCAAGTATACATACGAACAATACCCTTTTCATAAGGTATAAATTCTTCTATTTTTCTTGTTAGTGTATTATATATCCTCACCAATATCACCTTCCAATTAATCGTATTTGATAAACTTAAATATATGTATTACCTTAACCATAGTATAGCACGATTTATAGGAGAAAAAAAGACTTCCTTTTAAGAAGTCAAACTATTGAAGAGATTTTAATATTGGTTTTTCCCTCCATAAGACTATCAATTATCATAATATCTATTTTTTCATTAATTATCTTTTCTATTTTACGAGCTCCCATTTTTTTATAATCTGATAATTTAAGTATCTCTTCCACAATATTATCGTTAATAGTTAATTTAATTTTTTTCTCTTTTAATTCCTGTTTCTTTTTATTTAAAATATTAGTTATAATAGCTATTACATTTTCTTCTGAAATATCATTCATTTTAATAATATGATTAATCCGATTAACAAGAAGCGGGTTTAAATAGTCATTTAGATTATTAGTTATACTTTTATTTTCATTAAAACCAATATTTTCATAATTACAATGACCATTAGCTGTCATAAAAATAATGTTATGATCAAATCTAACCAAATTACCCTTAGCATCTTTAATAAGACCCTCATCGAGAATTTGCAAAAAGATGCTAAGCACTTCTGGATGAGCTTTATCAATTTCATCAAAAAGAATTAAGGCATGCGGCTTATTTCTGATTTCCTCTAAAATATTTTTATTATCATTATAACCAGCATATCCGGGAGGAGCGCCTAAAATCTTACTTATTGAATGGCTTTCTTTAAATTCACTCATATCAATTCTGATGAAGTTATCTTCAAATATCTCCTTCGCATACTCTTTTACTAAATAGGTTTTCCCTATCCCACTTTTGCCAATTAAGAGAACTGACTCTGGTTTATTATCACTCTTATAACCTAACTTTATTCTTTTCGTAATATCTACAATTTTTTTAATGGCTTCTTCTTGACCAATAACTTTAGCTTTTAGTTTATCTTCCAGTAAATTTAAATTTTTTAAACTTTCTTTATCTATTTCATATATCGGTATTTTAGTTTTCATATTGATAACTTGAGCAACCTCTTCTTTTGTTACTTGCTTATTTCGGACGGTAGCTAACATTTTAAGCTCCAAAGAATTTATTTTCGATTCTAACTTCTTCTCTTTTTCTTTCAAGATGCTAGCTTCTTCAAAATTACTCTGAATAATCATTTGATTTTTGTCTTCAATAACCTTTTCTAATTCTTGTTTTAACCGATTGACATCTTCTAATTTATTACTTTTCTTTAAAGATACTTTGGCACAAACTTCATCTAAAATATCAATTGCTTTATCTGGTTGCTTACGATCATATATATATTTACTACTAAGTTCAATAATTAAATGCAGAATTTGTTCGTCAACCTTTACTCCATGAAATCCTTCATATATTGGCTTCAGTTTTTCCAAAATAGCTAAAGTTTCTTTCTTAGTTGGTTCATTTATATTAATAATCTGGAATCTTCTTTCTAAAGCACGATCCTGTTCAATAAATTCTTTATACTCACCAGTAGTAGTCGCACCAATTAATCTTATTTTACCTCTAGCTAACGCCGGTTTTAAAATATTTGATGCATCAATGGCCCCCTCGGCTCCGCCAGCTCCAACTAAAGTATGCACCTCATCAATAAAAAGAATAATATCTGGATTATTTTCTACCTCTTTTAATATTTTACTAATCCGCTCCTCAAATTCACCCCGGTATTTGGTTCCTGCCACCAAAATAGCTGTTGATAGTGAAAGTATTTTTTTATTATAAAGATTTTCAGGAACATTTTTTTTCACTATTCGCTGACTCAATTCTTCAACAATTGCTGTTTTACCTACTCCTGCATCACCGATTAACAACGGATTGTTTTTGCATCTTCTCGATAATATTTCAATAAGACGATCCAGTTCTTTTTCCCTTCCAATAACAGGATCTAACTCATTTAAAACTGCTTTTTTGGTCAAATCAATACTAAAATCTTCAATCATTAATTTCTTTTTATTTTTTATTTTTACTTGATCACTCTTTTGCATAAAATCATTGTATATTTTCTCTATATCAATACCCATACCTATCATTAATCTGATAGCCACTCCTTCGCCTTCTTCTAATATTGCTAAAAATAGATGCTCACCTGTTACCATACTATCTGTTTCTTTCGCATTTAAAATAGCGGTTTCAATTGTTTGTTTTAATAAAGGAGTATATAAAAACCAATCATTAGACTCACTACCTATTCCAATAATTTTAATTATCTCATCCTTAAATTTTCTATAGGTTAGTTTATAACTCTGTAATTTTTTTCCAAGATAATTATCTGTTGATAAGATGGCTAGCATTAAATGTTCACTACCTATATAAGGATGTTTTAACTCAATCATTTCCTTCTTGGCATTAACTAATATTTTTTGTGCTTCTTCACTAAATTTTGAAAACATAAAATATCTCCTCTCCAATATATTCTATGTATATATAGTGCGGATTAAAAACTATTTTTATACAATAAAAAAAGATCTATTTCTAGATCTTTAGATTAACATCATAATTACAAAAACAATAAATAGCATTAACATCAACTCTAATAACAGTTTAGCAACATGTTTAATCCATTCACCAAAGCTAATATTTAAATAAGACAATGTTACTAGTAGAACTACACTTGTTGGAGCAATCAACAAGGCAATCCCATTCATTGCTTGAATTAAAACAGCCATTAATGGATATACTCCGGTATCCGTAATTACTTCTTTTACATAATATAAGACAGCATATGAAGCATAATAGGTCTCAACATTGAAAAACGCTGATAAAAGTCCAACAATAGACATCGTAATAATATTAAATCCTTTAGTTAATTCTAATAAGAATTTAACAATTGTCAATTGAAATGGATGATAGGTAACAATTATTAGTACAACATAAGTTAAAACAATTAAAGTAGCTGCTTTTAAATACTTTTTACTACCTTCAACAATCATATCAATGAAGTCATCAAATTTAACTCGGTAGATTAAAGCTAACAAAATAGTTCCAATTACTAAAACAACAATATATTGCGTTAATCCCCAAGTACCTATCGCCGTAACTTCACCAAGTATTTTATACAGAATTGTAAATTTACTAATTGCAAACTCTTTTACCCAATTTGTAGCATCAACAAATATATTAAGTTTAAATAGGGAATCCCAAGGAATCATTCCCATAATTAAAATTAATAATATTAAATCATAAACCACTAATAAGGGCCAAATTTTGCTTTTTGAATCGGCTTTACTTGGTACATATTCCTTTATATCAGCTAATTTTGTATTTTTATTTTCACGAGCATATTTTAAAACATTATAAATTAATATCGCTAAACATAAAATAAGAATAATAATTCGACTAATTATTTCACTATTTTCTTTTAATCCTAATATAGAATGTGTTAAGGAAATAGTATCGGACATATATATAGAACCAATATAACCAACAGCTACTGATCCTAACGTAACATAAGCTGCTGTTAGTTTATTATAGCCCATAGCTAATACTACTGATATAATAAATGGAAATATAAATAGTATTGGTAAAGTAGCTCCCGTAAGCGATGTTATCAACGCTATTTTAACAATTGCCAATACTAATAATAACCATTCTCTATTAGCAAATCCTTTCACCAATTTATCAATTAGTCTACGATAAGCTCCTATCTTGTTTAAAACAGCATAGAATGCTCCTATTGCCAAAACATACAGTACCACATAGCTAAAATATGAAAATACCACGGTTGGATAACTAAATAAATCAAATATACCAACTTGATATCTAACTCCTTCAACTAGTCCCTCACTATAATATGCTGATGGCAATAACCACGATAGAAACACTACCAATAAAATGGTGATTCCTAAAACTTTAAATAAATTATGTTTTTTCATCTTTTCCTCCTCATTATAATTATACAACAATTCATAATATATACAACATTTTTCACAAAAAAACCACATTTTCATGTGGTTTTAACTTCAATTATTGTCACTTGGTCGCATTAACGGGAACATAACAACATCTTTTATATTATCACTATTTGTTAATAATTGAATAAGACGATCAATGCCCATCCCCCAACCACTAATTGGTGGCATTCCGTATTCCATAGCCCCAATATAGTCGTAATCCATATCCATAGCTTCCTCATCACCCGCAGCTTTTAACTTAGCTTGATCTAATAGCCTTCTTTCTTGTTCCTGAGGATCAACTAGTTCCGAAAAACCATTAACAATTTCCGCCCCATTAATTACTAACTGAAACCGATCTGTAATTTCTGGCCTTTCATCATTAGCTCGCGCTAGTGGTGATAAACTAGTTGGATGCTCAGTTAAGTAAATCGGTCCTATCATGTTAGGACGAGCAACTTTCTTATATAAATAATCTACTAAATTGCCATAACCTAAATTCTCTATGGGCGTTTCACTTTCGAGCTCAATTTTTTCTTCTTTTATTTTTTCTAGTAACATTTCTTTTGTATTATATTCCTTAATATCTATATTAGCATATTTAATAATTAATTCTCGAAATGAAACACTTGGCCAATCGCCGGCTAAATCAATATCCTTATCACCAATCTTAATATTAAGTGTTCCATATAAATTTTTAATAATTGTTTGTAACATATGTTGAATTAACTGCATGTTATCTTGATAATTAAAATAAGCTTGATAACCTTCCACCATCGTAAAATCTTGCAAGTGCGTAGCGTCCATTCCTTCATTTCGAAAACATCGAGCAATCTCATATACTTTTGGAATACCAGCTACTACAGCTCTTTTCATATATGTTTCAGGGGCAATTCGCAGATAAACATCTAAATCTAAAGCATTATGATGAGCTTTAAACGGTTTAGCAACAGCGCCGCTTGGTTTATTATTTAAAATAGGGGTTTCAATCTCTAAATATCCTAAATTATCTAAATAATTTCTTAATTCTTTAATAAATTTTATTCTAATTAAGAACCTTTCTCGTGTTTCTTGATTCATAATTAAATCTATATAACGGTGACGATAACAAAGTTCGGGATCACTTAAACCATGAAATTTTTCAGGTAACGGTTTCAAAGCCTTACCTAAAAACGCAAAACTATTGGCTCTGATTGTCTTTTCACCAGTATGAGTAGTAAACATCTCGCCTTCAACACCAATAAAATCGCCTAGATCAAAAACATCTTTAAAAAAGTTATATCTTTCTTCTCCAACCATATCAACTTTAATTGATACCTGAATTGATCCTTCAATATCACGAATCGTTATAAAACTTAATTTACCCATCTTTCGCATTAAGACAATGCGCCCAGCCACTCTTACATTATCAGTACCATCTTCTAAATCTTTAACATCTTTTAAAGCATAGTTAATCTCATATCTTTCCGGATATGGATTGCAAAGCTTTTTTATATCATCTATCTTCTGTCTTCGTACTAATTCTTGTTCACTCAATTCCCTCATTATTTTACCTCCACTAAATGTCTCTTATAATCATCTAATATTTTTATTATACCATCAATTGTTTTCTGTTGATATACTTTATTTTTAACTTCATTGGCCTGTTTCATGCCCTTTAAGTACCACGCAATATGATTTCTAATTTCAAGAATAGCTACTTTGTCATTTTTTAATTCTCTTAAGTACAATAAATGCTTCAACGCCATCTCAATTTTCTCAATATTAGTAGGGCCTTCCAAAATTGTTTTATCCTTTAAATAAGCAACTATCTGCTTAATTAACCAAGGATTACCAAGTACGCCTCGACCAATCATAATAGCATCACAACCTGTTTCTTCTAACATTGCCTTAGCCGAATATATATCAGTAATATCGCCATTACCTATCACTGGAATAGTAACATTTTCCTTAACTTGTTTAATAATATTCCAATCCGCTTTACCTGTATAACCCTGATTTCTTGTCCTAGGATGAATAGTAATTGCTTTAGCTCCAGCTTGTTCTATCACCTTAGCCACTTCCACAGCATTAATATGATTATTATCCCAACCGCTTCTAATTTTAACCGTAACCGGAATTGGTACCGCCCTTACTACCGCCTGAACAATTTTTCCAACTTTAGCTAAATCCTTTAATAAAGCCGCTCCTGCTTGAGCTCTAACAGCAACTTTAGGTACAGGGCAACCCATATTTATATCAATAATATCAGGCCTCATATAATTATAAATAAATTGAGCTGCTTTAACAAACGATTCTTCATCGCTACCAAAAATCTGTTGAACAATAGGTCTTTCGAAATCAGTCAAATGTAACATATCTATTGTTTTATCATTTTTATAAAAGACTGCTTTGTCACTAACCATCTCAGCATATATCAATCCACAGCCCATTTCCTTAATAATTCGACGAAAACTCGAATTGCCTATCCCGGCCATCGGGGCTAAAACAACCTGATTGTTAATAACAACATCGCCAATTTTCCATTCCATTTTATTTTCCTACTTTTTTAAAACTTTCTATTTATTAAAATGTATATACTTTATTACCCTCATAGAATAAAATTTACTATCTTTTCTATCGAATGTTTCTATCTATTTTTTCTTAAATGAGCTTCACTTATTATTATTAAAACTACATTCCAAATCTTTTAATGCAGCAATTAATTGTTCTTTTTCACATGCTTGGACTTTTTGCGATAAAGTTTCTGCAGTATCATTTGCTGCAACTTTTATTTTCATTTGTTTTATTATTTTTCCTTTATCATAGCAATTATTGACAAAATGTAAAGTAGCTCCACTATATTCCTCTTTACTTTCAATAACTGCTCTATGTACATTCATCCCATACATTCCTTTACCACCAAATTTTGGTAGTAATGATGGGTGAGTATTTATTATTGTATATCTATTAATTAACTTTTCACCTATTAATTTTAAATAACCAGCAAGTACAATTAAATCAATATCATAAACTCCTAAAACATTTATTAATTCAGCATCTATTTCATTTAGTTTAGTTGATTTTATAACGTATGTATCTATTTCCATTCTTCTCGCTCTTTCTAACGCATAGGCATCAGCATTATTTGAAACGACTAATAATAGTTTGGATTTTAATTCTCCATTTTTAATGTTATCAATTATACTTTGCAATGTTGTACCCTTTCCAGAGGCAAAAACTACAATATTCATATATTCTCCTTATTACATATTCCAAAATTTTATGTTCTTATTTTCAATAATAGCGTTTGATATTGCTTTTTATATCAATGTTCACCAATTTTCCATTCCGTAATATAACATCAGGGATATTATAGCATAATAAAAGAAAAAATGATATTGCATCATTTCTCTTTCTTTATTGATTTATTAATATTATAATAGTCTCTAATCCGTTTTTCTATCTCATCTCTTATTTGCTGATTTTCTCTCAAGAAAATTTTAACGTTTTCTTTTCCTTGACCTATCTTCTCACCATTAAAGGAGAACCAAGCTCCACTCTTTTCGATAATAGCAGCATCAACCGCCAAGTCGACTATTTCCCCTTCACGACTAATTCCTTCACCATACATAATATCAACATTAGCTACTTTGAATGGTGGTGCTACTTTGTTCTTAACTACTTTAATAGTTGTTCTATTACCAACAATAGTTTCACCCATTTTTAATTGTTCAGCCCTGCGAATATCAAGTCTAATAGAAGCATAAAATTTTAACGCTCTACCTCCAGGGGTAATCTCAGGATTACCAAACATAACACCAACTTTTTCCCGTAATTGGTTGATAAAAATAGCGGTTGTTTTTGTTTTACTAATTGTACCACTTAATTTCCTTAAAGCCTGACTCATTAATCTAGCCTGTAAACCAACATGAGAATCTCCCATCTCGCCTTCAATTTCAGCTTGAGGTACTAACGCTGCTACCGAATCAATAACCACAATATTAACTGCTTCACTTCGTACTAAAGCTTCACAAATTTCCAAAGCTTGTTCACCAGTGTCGGGTTGAGCTAATAACAACTCATTAATATTAACTCCTAAATTTTTAGCATAAACAGGATCAAGCGCATGTTCAGCATCTATAAATGCTGCTCTACCACCTTTTTTCTGAACCTCGGCAATTGCATGTAATGCTACTGTTGTTTTACCACTAGACTCCGGCCCATATATTTCAATTATTCTTCCTTTCGGAAAACCGCCAACGCCCAAAGCAATATCTAAAGACAACGAACCACTTGGGGTCACATCTATCTCCATATGCGAATTATCTCCTAAACGCATAATTGATCCTTTACCAAACTGCTTCTCAATATCTATAAGTACCTGATCTAATGTTTTATCGCGGTCTGTATTTTTTACCATAAAATCCTCCTCAAATTTCCTTACATTATTATTTTATAATACTTTTTGAAAAAAGGCAAGTCTTTTTTCAAACATTTGTTTGCATTGGTAAAATACTGTCAAAATAAAAAAATCCCTAAGTAATTTTTGGGATTTATTTCGCTGTTTTGACTACATTTCTCCTTTTTTAAAAATAAACTTCTTGCTCAAATTATAGTACTCTATAAGGGAAACAACCGACATAATTGTACCAAAATATAATAAAAGATCAGCAACATTTACATTTATCAAAGTAAACGGTAAATTATAAATCAAGGTTAAAAAGATTCCTATCATTAATGAAGCCGTTTTTATTTTTCCCGTTTTAATAGCTGCTACAACGTGATCTTGCCTACCAACTTCCATTTTTAAAACATCTACGATAATATCACGAATAACAATGATGACTGGGACAAAGACGGAAATCATACCATCAACAGCTAGCACAATTAATATGGAATTAACTAACATCTTATCAGCAATAGCGTCTAAAGCCTTACCAGTATCTGTTATCAAGTTATATTTTCGCGCAATATGACCATCTAAGTAATCGGTATAGCTTGCTATGCCAAAAACCAAGGCGGCTATTAAATATTTTATCTCAATAATGATATTGAAAAATAATACTTTCGGTAAGGTTATCCCAATACTATAAAAAGGAAAAGTTAAAAAAGAGACTAATAATAAACTTAAAATAATTCTACCTATTGTCAATTTATTAGCTTTATTCACAAAAACACCTCACTACTAATGTCACTTTTTAATTCTGTATTTATATCGCGTTCTGACATAATACTTGATAAAATTATAAACAAAATCATAAATATGAAGATTACCCCGATTACTATACAAAAAATAAGCGGCGTTTTGGTGTTGTTCTTTTTAATTTTAGTATACGGCGACACGATTTTCTTTGTTTCTTTTTCTTTCTTTCTACTAGCCTCTAGTATATCGGTTAAGGATAGTTTAGAAGTATGTTCAAATAAAAAATCATTAAATTCATCAACCATTTTTTGAACATCTAAACCCAGATACTTAGAATAGACCTGAACCATTCTCTTTAATTCATATATATCTTTAAAAGCTCGAACATTACCAGCTTCAATATTTTCAAGCGATTTAACAGAAATATTTAAATCTTCACTCGCTTCATCTATGCTAATACCATTCTTCTTACGAGCTTCACTTAATCTTTCTCCAATTTCTTTCAAAAAAACACCTCTTCTATAGATAAAAAATAATATTTTATAAGCCATGTTTTGTTCCTATTTCTAGGCGACAAACATCTATCTACTACTTACGTAGTCTTTGAATCCGTTATCATTCCTTCATCAAAACTCCCCTACCAATTTTGGGTTTCTCGCTTGTGGGGTTTACCGCGTTTCAAACTTTAAATTTCTCTAAAGTCTAGTCTCTGTGGCACTTTTACATCTATTCTAATCATATCATTAAGACTTAGATTATTTCGAAGCCGTTAGCTTACACTACCCTAGGTTATTTTTTCCCTAAGCACAATCATTAAGAACATCACAGTTCTTGCGAGCATGGACTTTCCTCTACATTATAAAAATGCAGCGTTTGTCAAAATATTATTCCTCTTTACCATAAACGATCTTTTCCAGGTGAGATAATCTGCGCATAATATCAACATTGGTAATTTCACGATCACTCGTTTTAGCAATTTCAATACTCATCTTAGCATTACGAAGTTCCTGTTTTAAAGCCATTATTTCATTCAATAATTCTTCTTTCTCTTTTTCTAAAGATCTGGTTATGTCATAAAATTGCTCATAGTCATGAATGATAATATCTAAGTATTGATCAACCTCTTTTAAACGATATCCTCTAGTATCTATTTTAAATTCCTTTTCTAAAATATCTTGAGGTGTTAACGTAACCTTATTTTGATACATAAATTATCACCAATCCCTATAGTTGTATTCTCTCAAAAATCTCCTGTTTTGTCAATTGCTTTGCTATTTATTTCCAAATTAATTAACGATTTTTTCATTCTTATATAAACTGTATTGCTAATCATTTTATTAAGAATTCTACAAACTTCCATCTGATCCATTTTGTATCACCAAACCAACAATAACATAATTTGTTATTCTTTTCATTAATTCCGACAAACCTTTTATTTATTCGACAAAAAGGTGGTAGAAAAAAAGTTTAAAATATTGTATAATTTAAAGTGGTGATATCATGAATTATCCAAATGGCATAAAAAAGAAAAAAAATCAGCCTATACCAATTAAATATGATAATCGTGGTATGAATCTGGAAGAAGAAATCAATATTAGTAATAATTTTTATTTAGAGAAAAATATAGCCATTATATATAAAAAACCAACCCCGATTCGTATCGTAAAAGTTGATTACTCAACTAATCGAAAACCCATTATTAAAGAAGCTTTTTTTGAAAAGCCTTCAACAACTGATTATAATGGTCTTTATAAAGGATATTATATTGATTTTGACGCTAAAGAAACTAATAATACTAGTAAATTGCCTTTGGCCAATATTCATAAACATCAACTTGATCATCTGCGAAGAGTATATGAACATGGTGGCATCAGTTTTCTGATCGTTAGATTTAATAAGAGCTATGAAACATACGTTATATTAGGAAAACAATTATTGGATTATATACAAAATAATAGTATTAAATACATAAGTAAAACATTTTTTGATAAAAAGTGCTATAAAATAAGCTATAATTATCTTAATAAACTAGACTACCTTAAAATAATAGATAAAATATTGGAGGAAAAAAATGAAAAAGACCAAAAAGAAAAAGACTAATAAACCTTTTAAAAGACTAAATTTTGATTTTAAAAACCCAAAATTTATTAAATTTTCCGTTATAGCTCTTTTATTAATTATATCCATTATTATCCTTAAGCCTTTATTAACTGGTATTTTAGTCATGGGCATAATAATTATTCTCTATTGCACTAAACTATTTGAAAAAGCTAAAGGAAAAAAAAGTAAACGAAGAGTTCTAAAGATTATCTTTACTATTCTTCTTAGTATTTTCAGTTTTTTTATAATAATGGGAGTTCTTTTTTGTATATACATTGTTGTTGATGCCCCAAAATTTGATGTTAGTAAACTTAATTATAAGGAATCAACTATTATCTATGATAAAGATGGCAATGAAATAACTAAATTAGGATCGCAATTAAGAGAAAATGTTACTTATGATAAATTGCCTCAAGTATTAATTGATGCCATTGTCGCTACCGAAGATGCCCGCTTCTTTCAACATAATGGTTTTGACCTGTCAAGATTTGTTATTGCCACAATCAAACAATTAATGGGTCAAAGTGATGCTGGAGGAGCCTCTACTATTTCTATGCAGGTTATCAAAAACAGCTTTACCTCATCAACTTCCTCTGGTATCAAAGGTATTGTAAGAAAGTTTACCGATATATACTTAGCTGTTTTCAAATTAGAAAAACAATTTACTAAGGAACAAATTTTTGAATACTATGTTAATAATCACTTACTTGGTGGCAATATTTATGGTGTAGAAGAAGCTGCTCAATCATATTTTGGTAAGAGTGTAAAAGACTTAAGCCTGAGCGAAGCAACCGTTATAACCGGATTATTTCAGTCACCTAATGCCTATAACCCGTATACTTATCCGGAAGCGTCTGAAAAAAGACAAAACACTGTTTTATATTTAATGCGAAGACATAAATATATTACCAAAGAAGAAGCCGATTTAACAGCTAATATTCCCATAAGTTCTCTATTAAATGGTTCAGAAAAACAAGTAGCTTATCAATCTTATATTGATACCATTACTGAAGAGATTATTGCTAAATATAAAATGAATCCATATGAAGTGCCCATGCTTATCTATTCTAATATGGATGTAACAAGACAAACAGATATTGATAATATTTATAACGGCGTAACTTATGAATGGCCAGATGATAAAATCCAAAGTGGGGCAGCTGTGGTTGAAGCTTCAACAGGCAAAATTTTAGCTATTGGCGCTGGTCGAAATCGAACTGGGGTTAGATCATATAATTATGCCACAATGATTAATCGCCAAATTGGGTCAACAGCTAAGCCTCTATTTGACTATGGACCAGGAATTGAATATGAAAATTGGTCAACATATACCCAATTTGTTGACGAACCATATGCTTATTCCGATGGCAAACCAATTAGAAATTCTGATGGTAAGTATTTAGGCCAGATTTCCTTAAAGACTGCTCTAGCTGCTTCCAGAAATATTCCGGCCTTAAAAGCTTTTCAAAATCTCGATAATTCTAAAATTCTTAAATTTGTTACCAGTTTAGGTATTAAACCCGAAGTTAGTAATGGTTATTTGCACGAAGCTCATGCCATTGGGGCATTTAATGGAGCTAATCCATTGTCTATGGCTGCCGCTTATGCCGCTTTCGATAACGGAGGCTTTTATAATGAACCTTATTCTGTAAGTAAACTTATTGTTAGAAGTACTGGTGAAGAAATTGAACATAAAGGAGAGCCAGTTAGAGTTATGAGTGATTCAACCGCCTATCTTATAACCAATATTCTAAGGTATGCCGTTACGGCTGGATACGTGGGTGCACGAAGTCAAGGAGCTGAAGTTGCTGGTAAAACGGGAACCTCCAATCTTGATGCTGAGAAAGTAGAAAAATATAATCTACCTTCCCAATTCAATGATTTATGGGTAATTGGATATGATCCCGATGTTGTTTTAGGTCTATGGATGGGCTATAAAGAAATAAATGGTTACGTTGATAATAGTAATGGTTATGCTAAACGAAGTAAACTATTTAATGCGGTATCTTATGTTGTTTTCAAAGCTAAAGGGAAAACCTTTTCCATGCCTAATTCAGTTATTGAAGTAGCCATTGAAAAAGGATCTAATCCAGCTATGCTAGCTAGTGATGGGACACCAGCTGATATGATAACATATGAATATTTTAAAAAAGGAACTGAACCAACTGAAGTCTCCCCTACATATCAATCAATGACTAATCCCTCCAATTTATCCATAAATTATAATGATAATACAGTAAAACTAACTTGGGATGGAATTAATAAAGCAAATAATGGTCAATTTGGTTATGATATATATTTTAATGATGGAATTGAAAATAAATATCTAGGTTTCACCAATAAAGAAACATATGAATATAACACTGATGAACCATATGGTACTTATACCATTAAGAGCTCTTACAAAGATAACAAAAACTTCCAAAGTAGTGGTATAAGCAAAACTTTAAAAGCTCCTGATAGTAGTGACTTGACGGTTTCCTTAGTTGGTAGCAATAATATTACAATTAATGTTAATGATCCTTATACGGACAGTGGCATAATGGTTTCTTACAAAGGCACAGATATAACATCTTCAGCCACCATTAATAAAACAATTAAGTTTAATGACACAGCGGTAAACGAGATAAAAACCAATACTGCCGGTACCTATACCATCAGTTATACCGCTATTTATAAAACCAGGGAAAAAACCATTACTAGGAAAGTAATTGTAAAATAAGAGAACTATATCATAAGTTCTCTTTTTTGCAATCTGCTTTTAATAAACACTCTAGGCAATCGGGTTTTTTAGCTTTACAATGATATCGACCAAATAATATCAATTGATGATTAATTTTATTCCACTCAGTTTGTTTAAAAACATTCATTAATTTTTTTTCTATTTTTAGTGGGTCATCACTGCTACCAGCTAGTCCTAATCTTTTTGATACGCGTGTTACATGAGTATCTACGGCTATTGTTGGAACATTGTATAGCTCACTTAAAATAACATTAGTACTTTTGCGCCCTATTCCGGGTAATCTTTCTAAAAATTTCCTATCATTAGGCACAATCCCGTTACTCTTTGTCTTTAGTTCATGGACAATCTGTTTAATATAAACAGCCTTACGATTATGAGTACCAACTGGTTTAATAATGGCCATTATATCTACTAAAGGAGCTTTATCTAATAATTCTATTGTTGAATACTTACTATATAACTCTTTTGTTACTTGGTTTACCCGCTTATCTGTTGACTGAGCACTCATCATTACTGCAATTACTAATTCATAATCTTTCGAATAATTTAGTTCACAAATAGGATTTACAATGATTCTATCTAGATAATCAACAATCCTTTTGCTATTCATCTTCATCATTTAACCAATCATAGTTAAAAACCTCTTTAGGTTCGTTCTTCTTTTCATCTTTTTTTCTGATGATATCGGTAACCTTTTTATAACCTTTTTTATGCCATTCATTTAATATAACATCCATATATCTCAAATTATATACGCCATTATATACAGCTTCCTTCAAAGCTTCTAATACTAGCTCTTCACTACTATAATCATTTAACCAAGCTTTAATTATTTCATATTCCATAGGACTAAGCGGTCGCCCAAATTCCTTCTCTATAACCTCATAAATAGAGCTATTTACTTCTTTGTCTTTATCATTGTCAATTATCTGTAATTTGACTTTATTATAAAAAGGCGTTAAAAATATATACTCTTGTAAAACTTTTTGGTTATCGGGAATGGTCTTTAATTCTACTAAGCCTTTACTAGTAAGATCATCAATAAATTCCATAATAACAGGTAAATTAATATGCAAATCTTGTTCAATTATATTGGGATCAAAAATACTTTTTTCGCCTAAATCATTTAAATACATAAGAAGAATAAATTCATCACCAGATATCTTTAAATCTCGACAAATAGAATATAAAAAGACTGGAACGGTTAAGTATTTACTTTTTATTATATTGGTTAATTTATTATCATCCATATTAAAACCTCCCAGTAATTATTATAACACACTATTAAAATGTCCACAAAAAAAAAGTATGCCTAACATACTTATTTATAATTAGCTAATACATAGTTCTTTAACACATCTTTATTATTTTCAAGCTCACCTAAAAGAATTTTTTCTTCTAGGTCATTAATTATTTGTTTTATTTTATAAGAAGAAGGAATATTTAAAAATTGCATAATTTGCTGACCAGAGATATTTATGTCTTTTCTCGTTTTTATAGGAAGCGCATTATACCTATCAACAACTAATTTTCGTGATAATCCCTTTATACTTGCTGATTCAAGATTTACATAAAGACCATACTTATATAAAACATCTTTTTTTAAATTATCCAAACTTAAACATTCCCTAATCTGAGAAATCAATTGTTTTTCGTTTTTAGTATAAGGATAAACCTCTTTTTTATCAATCAATAACCAAATAGCTAGTAGATCTGTTGTATCATTTACTTTATCTAAATCAAATAACTCTAATTCATAATCCAGATGTAATTCTTTTAATAAAGAAATACCATATTGTTTGTTTTCACTTGTGAAGATTTTTTTTAATTCTTCTTTCTTTCGATCATAAGATAAATTTTGCAATAATCCCTTAGTAGCTATAATATTGGTTTTTATATCCGTAGCCAATTGGAAATTAAGAACTGTAGCAAATCTAACAGCCCGAAGAATTCTTAAGGCATCATCCGAAAAAGAAGTAAAGGGGTTGTTAACACAGACAATTAATCTATTATCCAGATCTTTTTTACCATTTAACAAATCAATTACCTGTCCCTTACTATCCATACATAAGGTATTTATAGTAAAATCCCTTCTCTTTAAATCTTCTTTTAGGTCTTTAATATATTCAATAGAGGAGGGTCTACGATTGCCAATATAACTTAATTCTTTCCTATAAGTTGTTATTTCAAAACGTATTTGCTCATAAATAACGGTGACCGATCCATAGTCCTCATTAGGTAAACATGCATCTTTAAAAATATCTTTAATCTCTTTTGGGGTAGCAGAAGTATTAATATCAACATCAGAAGACAAAATCCCTAACAGATAATCACGAACAAATCCCCCAACAATATAAGCTTCAAATCCTTGTTCTTCTATTTTTTTTAATAATTCCAACGATGTATCTAACATAACTATACTCCTCTTATAATTATATTATAGCATAAAAGCAAAATAAAAAGCCATAAGGCTTTTTATTAGTTAACAGATTCTTTTAATTGAGAACCAGCTTTAAATGAAACAGCGTTTCTTGCAGCAATTTTAACAACTGCCCCTGTTTGAGGATTACGGCCGTTACGAGCTGCTCTCTTTGAAACTGAGAATGTACCAAATCCAACAACTGGTACTTTATCTCCTTTCTTTAAAGCCCCTGTAATAGCTGCAAAAGTTGCATCAATAGCTCTATTAGCATCAGCTTTAGTTAAACCAGCTTTTGCTGCAACAACATCGATTAAATCAGCTTTTTTCATTATTGTATTACCTCCCATTTTTTTAAGCACATTTTAGACACTATGCTTATATATATAAATTATCATAGTTTATAGGTAAAAGCAATGTTTTTAATAAAAAAAGTAAAGTTTTTTCCTAAAAAGTAAAAAACGGCAAAATATTGCCGTAATTTGATAAGTGGCGCCCAATACAGGACTCGGACCTGTGACACTCTGATTAACAGTCAGATACTCTACCAGCTGAGCTAATTGGGCATTTATGGCGCCTAGTACAGGACTCGGACCTGTGACACTCTGATTAACAGTCAGATACTCTACCAACTGAGCTAACTAGGCATTTACGCTTAAACACGTAAAACAATTTTATATCAAAAGGCCATAATTGTCAACACTTTATCATGGCTTTAATAATTATCTTATGCAAAAAAAGAAGAATTATTTTAACTCTTCTTCTAATTGCTCTTTTGTTTTTTTAGTATAGCCTTTGATTCTTTTTTCCTTAGCCTGTTTTCTTAACTCTTCTAGGGTAATTCCCTCTTCTTCTTCCGGCATTTCTCCATGGATTACTAAATATTCAATTTGTTCTTTTGTTAGCGTTTCATACTCTAATAGATTATTAGCTATCAAATCTAATAAATCTTTGTTTTTTCCAAGAATATCTTTAGCTTTTTGGTAGCATTCATCAATAATTTTTCTTACTTCATTATCGATTTCTAACGCTACTGCATCCGAGAAGTTACGGCTTTTATTATAATCACGCCCTAAGAATACCCCTTCTGTTTGGTGCTCTAATTGCATTGGTCCTAAATTACTCATGCCATATTCTGTTACCATGGCCCTAGCAATCTTTGTAGCTTTCTCAAAATCATTATGAGCTCCCGTTGTTATTTCTCCAAAAATTAATTCTTCACAAACTCGACCACCTAATAAGCCTGTTATTTGCTCAAGCAATTCTGTTTTAGTTGAAGTATATCTCTCTTCTTTAGGAACCATCATGGCATAACCACCCGCATAACTACGCGGAATAATGGTTACTTTTTGAACATCATTAGCATCATTTAATTTAATACCCAATACTACGTGGCCAGCTTCATGATAAGCAACGAGCTTCTTTTCTTGTTCAGTATATTTTTTACTCAATTTAGCTGGTCCCATTAATACCCTATCGGTAGCTTCATCAATCTCACTCATAGTAATAGCTTCTTTATTTCGTCTAACGGCTAGAAGTGCTGCTTCATTAAGTAGATTTTCCAGATCAGCACCACTAAAGCCCGGTGTTCTTTTTGCTAGATTAGCCAACATAACATTTTTAGCAAAAATCTTATTTTTAGCATGAACTTTTAAAATTTCTTCCCGTGCTTTTATATCCGGTAAGTTAACCGTCACTTGTCTATCAAATCGTCCTGGCCGTAGTAAAGCCGGATCCAAAACATCAGCTCTATTAGTGGCCGCAATGATAATTATACCCTCATTTGCTCCAAAGCCATCCATTTCGGTTAATAATTGGTTTAATGTTTGTTCACGTTCATCATGACCTCCACCTAAACCCGTTCCTCTTTGACGACCAACCGCATCAATTTCATCAATAAAAATTAAACATGGGGCATTATGTTTAGCTTGTTTAAACATATCTCTAACCCGGCTTGCTCCAACACCAACAAACAATTCCACAAAGTCAGAACCGCTTATGTAATAGAATGGTACGTTGGCTTCACCAGCTACAGCTCTGGCTAATAAGGTTTTACCGGTTCCTGGCGGACCTACTAAAAGAACCCCTTTAGGAATTCTGGCTCCTAATTTTTGAAATTTCTTAGGATTCTTTAAAAAATCAATAAGTTCACTTACTTCTTCCTTTTCTTCCGTTAACCCCGCCACATCTTCAAAAGTAGTCTTATTATTTTCGTTATTTAATTTTGCTCTACTTCTGCCAAAATCCATTGATTTATTCGTACCATTTATCTGCTTACTAATAAAGAAAAAAGCAAACCCAACAAAAAGAATTACTGGCAAAATATTAGTTAATAAATTAAGAAAAGAATTGCTTTCAATATCTCTTTCAACATTAATTGTAAAGGCATACTTTTCTTCACCACTTATTATCTTTTTGATGACTTCATCTGATAAAGGTAACCTAACACTAAAAGTTTCATTATCCTGATAATCTTTCAAGCGTCCCGCAATCTCATATACGGAAGCATTAACACTTGGAGTTACAGTTATTTCCTCTATCGTTCCTTGATTCATTTCCATAATAAATTGATCATAAGTTAACTCATGGTTTTTTTGATTCAATATATTAAAGAAATAATATATACTAGCCATTAATATTATTAAAAAGACATATGGCAATATTTTTTTCTGTATATCATGTTTTTTCATTTTTTCCTCCTTTAACGATACCTTAATATTATATCATATTTTTCTTTATTAGACTTATCTATTTTTGCTTTTTTTATTCCGGGAATCCATACCACCTTGTCAGTAGCATCAACAACAATCGGCCACAAATCCCGTTCTTTGATTGGAATCTTTTTATCTATAAAGATATCCTTTACTTTTTGGTGACCGTTCATTCCTTTGCCATCAATTTTATCCCCATGTTTTCTTGTTCTTATATATAAGGGTTCAACATAATCCTCTTTAGCTAAACGGCAGATATCATTACCATTTTCGTTTGTTGCCATAATCTTGTCAATTATTTTGCCATTGGGTAAATAAGCACAATCGATAAACTGTATCTCATAATTACTAATTATATCGGTCTCTTTATTTATAGTTAAAGAGGTATAAGCTTTCGATACCTTAACATTATTAGGCAAATAAATATAAGTATTACTTTTTTCTGATTGAATAATCTTTAAAATTAAATTTGTATGCTTATCATTGATAAAAATTAAATCATCTTGGTAAAATTGCTCGAGAAGTTTATTTATAACATTTTTTTGCCATATATAATCTAATTTTTGAAATTTTTTAATATCTAATTTACTACCGTCCCATATAGCGGATAAGTGTTTATTCGCTTCTTCATCAATATAATGACTATAAAATGATAATGTCTCACTAAATTTTCTAAACTTTTCATGAACTAAAGGATCTTCTTTCTTTAAGAAAGGTAAAATAACTTTTCGATATCTATTTCTTGTATAATGATCAGTTCTATTGGACAAATCCGTAGCGTAAGGAATTTTGTTTTGTTTATTAAACATTACTATATCTTTTTTAGTTACTGTAATTAATGGTCGTACCAATTGATATTTTCCCATATTAACAATCCGCTTAAACCCACTATATCCTTTTAAAGTTGATCCTCTTACAATTCGCATTAAAATCGTTTCTATTAAATCATCACCATGATGAGCAGTCATTAAGTAATTAGCCTCATACTTTGCCACTAAATCATTAAAGAACTCATAACGAATCTTTCTTGCTTCATTATGAAAATTATCATCACCATATTTTTCAATAACCATTGCTTCAAAAATAATATTATTTTTTAAACAGTATTGTTCTAATAACTTTTTTTCTTTGTTACTAGCTTTCCTAATATTATGATTAATATGAGCACAAACTATTTTTATATCAATTTTATTTCTAAGTTCCATTAATATATGTAATAAAGCCATAGAGTCAGGTCCAAAAGAAACACCAACTACTATAATGTTGCCGTCTTTTAATTTAATTTCATTTAGCAAATAATCATAGACTTCTTTCATTCCCCATACCCCTATAAAATATAATTACTTTATGATATAATACCAGAACAACAGTATATTGACAAGCATTATTTAAATAAAAAAGAATTCACATTAAGGAATTCTAATAATATATTCACCATCTTTAGAATAAAGATATCTTTCTCGAGCATATCTGGCTACATAATCTGGATCCTGCAGTTTTTCAACATCTTTTTTCAAAATACCTTCTTTTTCTTTTAAAGTTACTAACTCATTATCTAAAGTCTTTTTTTCTTTATATAGATTAATAATATCCATCCAGTAGTTAGCTAAAGTAATTAAAAAGAAAGTACAAAAACCAACGCAAAGAAAACCTAAAATTAGAATTCTTTTTCTCGTTTTATTTTTTCCTTTCTTATTTTTCATTATTATCACCAATATTATTATATCACTTTTTCTTTTTTTTAAAATAACTATCCACTTTATTTTCTATAAAAAAGCCTAGTAAAAGTGTCAATAGGAAATATAAATGGATTATCCCGTCATTAATTATACGCATACAAAGGAAGTATAATAAAGCATTGAATAATACAAAAAAAATAACATTAACAAAGTTTAAATATTTAATATTACAATTAAAATATCGATAAGAAAAATTAAAAACTACTGCAAAAAAAACCCCATATACAAAAGAAAAAATTAAGGATTGAATTTGAACAGAAAGAGTCATTTAAAAAGCCTTCCAAAAAAGTTTGTTTCTTTTTTGGTCTTACTATTTTCATCAACATAAACAAAAGATTTTATTAAACCCTTAATAGAAACATTTCCTTGTATAGTATCTAGTTTAATTAACTCTAACCCTTCGCCTTTAATTATTAAATAACCCAAAACTGATTCAAGAAGAAACTCTTCATTGTCAAAACTCTCTATTTTTTTAACTCCTGATATAATGGCATTATTCCGTTCAACAACACTTATACCATGACTATAATTGCTAACACTTATCCCTTCAACCTTGTCCATAACTATCCTCCTAGAAAATAATATGCCCGTAATTTCTTTTTTAGCACAAAAAAAGCTCTTACGAGCCTTTAATTATTCCTCTTCACTTTCACTATCGTCAGAAACTAAATCTGCTTTCTTATATGCATCCAGAATAGCATCTTCAAATGCCGTACGAACTTCACTTTTAATGGGATGAGCTATATCTTTATAAACTCCAGGAGCTGATTTTACTTGTTTGCTTGGCATTGCTATAAATAAACCGTTATCCCCTTCAATGATTCTAATATCATGAACTGCAAAACTATCATCTAAGACAACTGATGCAATCCCTTTCATTCTTGAACCCTCTTTTTCGATTTTTCGTACATTTACCGATGTAATTTTCATCTGAGACAATCCTCCTTCTAAAGTAAATTAACTTTATAAATTTAGTTTATACTATTTTAGATAAAAAAGCAACATTTTATTTTTTTAT
>CAZHWO010000004.1:0-39592 GCA_964536075.1 uncultured Muribaculaceae bacterium
CAATAATTAATAAGTTTCTAAAAAAAATATTTCTAATCTTACGATCAAATAAAAATACACTATATAATTCTTCAAAGGTCGTTCCCTTTATGTATCGTTTACTACCCCCACTCGCAAAAAAGGCGTGCCGATAACCATTAAGAAAAAAGTAATTTTCTCTTAATAAAACTTCTTTAGCATATTCTTGATCATTAACGATTAATCCCTTTTCTTTTAATAAATCTACTTGTTCATCTAATGTTTTAAATATTTTTCTATCCATCAGTCTCACCTATTATAATTATAGCATATATTTTATGATATTTTTATGAAATTTAGGAAAATTAAATTGTATAAAATCATTATCAATAAACATAATATTATTGGTGATAAGAATGTTTTATAGACACTTAGTCTTAAATGACGGACAAGAAGAAGTTTTACTGTTATATATTGCTAATAACTATGAATTTAGCAATGATTTTTTAAATATTAATAAGGATAACCATGTATATGATAAAGTCTCAAATTATATAAGAAACAAAAACATCTCTTTTAATGGTCATAAAGTTTATCTTATTTTAAATGGCTTACTTGTTGCTAATTTAGATATAAAAAAGGAGATCCCTCGAAAGATATCCCTTAATGATTTATTGAATAGTCGTTATACTTATTCTGAAATAGCTAAAGAATTTATTAGTCTTCATAATATGATTGAATTAATTGATAATGGCCAGATCTATGTAATTCCTAAATAGAAAAATATTTAATAACACTATTGGTAATTGAATTGACAACTCGTTCTTGATAATCATCTTGTTGTAATAAATATCGCTCATTAGCATTTGATAAATAGCCACATTCTATTAATACCCCTAATATTCTGGTATTACTATATAAATAAAGATCCGTTTTTTTGATGGATCTTTTACTTTGCAAATCCACTTTAAAACCATCCTGAATTATCTGGGCCAATACTTTATTTTCTTTATTAATATTATGATAATAAACCCCAGCCCCTCGCCATACAGAATTATCATACCAATTAATATGAATAGATAAATACATATCGGTATCCTCCTTTTCCATCATTAAAATCCGGCGATATAAATCTCCCCTTTTTTTACGAATATCCCAGCGACTTGATAAATCAATATCGGTTTCTCTGGTCATATAAACAAGAGCTCCTTTTTCCATAAGCTTATTCCGTAATTTTAATGAAATAGCTAAATCTAAGTCCTTTTCATAAACACTACCATATATGGTACCTGGATCTCTACCTCCATGTCCTGGATCAACATAAATTACTTTACCAAGTAAAGGTAAATCATTTACATAAGCATGGGTTTCACTAATAACAAAAACATTAATAATAAAAAAAACTAAAATGATTAATTTATATTTTAACACGCTATTCACCATTAAATATTATGTAATAAAAAAGATATTCTTGCGAATAACTTATAAAATATACTATTTATGAATTCTTGTTAATAAATCATATCTAATCACTGAAATTAAGGTAGAGACTAAGAAACATAAATCTCCAACAAAAGCTGTATAGGCCCCGACTAGAATATCAAATGTTGCGTAGAATAATAAGAATATTCCAGTCCATAATCTTACATACTTTTCTTTCTTTTGAACTGACATTAGTACAAATGGAATGCACGAGCTTATAGAAATTAAGTCAACTAAGGAACTATAGAATAAAGATGATATTCCTACTGAAAAAATTATCATTGTTACAATCACATGAGTTTTGACTTCTTTTTTATATTTATCCATAAAATACATTATAGTTGTTATTATTCCCATGATAGCACAAGTAGCCGTACCACTATATGCCATTAATAAAGTAAAATTTATTACAAAAAACATACATGCAAGAATATAAAATACTAATATTTTTTCTTTCGTTTTTAGTTGTATACCTATAACATTTGACAATGTTGCTAACGTCCCAAATATTTGAGCTAATATATTATTCATAGATATCTCGCTCCCTACACAAACAATTATACTATAAATATCTTTTTAACAATACTCTTTTTTTTAGTTGGTTTGTATTCTACAAAATATCAAAACAAAGAAAAACCCAATAAATATTAAATTTATTGAGTTTAAATATGCATTTTGATTATCGTTTCGAGAACTGTGGTGCACGTCTTGCTTTTTTTAACCCTGGTTTTTTACGCTCTTTAATTCTAGCATCACGCGTAACAAAACCATTAGCTTTTAAAACCCGACGATAACTATTTTCAGAAGTTATCGGAGTATTTTGATCATATACTAATAAAGCTCTAGCAATTCCTAAACGGATTGCACCAGTTTGACCAGTAAATCCACCGCCTTTTACAGATACTTCAACATCAAAGGTTTCCCTATTATTAGTAATATCTAAAGGTTGGGTTAAATCCATAACTAATGTTTTATATGGTAAATAATCATTTACATCTTGTCCGTTAACCGTTATTTTCCCTTTACCAGGAATTAATTTTACTTTTGCTACGGAAGCTTTTCTTCTACCTGTTCCATAGTAAGTTGTTGCCTTTTCTTTTGCCATCATAAACCTCCCTATTTAACCTCAATGGTTACTGGTTTTTGCGCTATATGAGGATGTTCATTACCAACATATACAAATAGCTTTTTATACATTGCTCTTCCTAATCTATTATGTGGAAGCATTCCTTTAACAGCCCTTTCGACCATTTCAACAGGATATTTCTCGATCATTACTTTGGCTGTTCTAGCCCTTAGTCCACCTGGATACATAGAGTGATTATAGTAAACTTTATCCTCTAACTTGTTACCTGTTAAAATTACTTTTTCAGCATTAATGATGATAATATTATCACCACAATCAATATTTGGTGTAAATGTTGCCTTGTGTTTACCTCTTAACATATGAGCTACTTTTGTAGCAACTCGACCTAATGGTTTACCCTCAGCATCAATCACATACCAATCACGTTTTACTGTTTCATTTGTTTGCATAAAACTTTTCATCTTTTTCGTTTCTCCTTTACTTAAATCAAGGTTTCCCAGAACTTGATTTATGCGGGATATAAAATGTACCGATTAAAATTATACTAAATAGATACTATAAAGTCAATTAAAATATCCATTTTTCCTTAATTTTTGGTTATTTATTGATAATTTTCTAACAAACTAGCATCAGTAGAATAAATTATTTGATAAGTCCTTAAAAATAAGCCTTCTTTAATAACACTATAACCGACAATAATTATTTTATTATCTTCATTATAATAGATCCCTGGTAGCGAACTATCAGCTTTGTTAGTCTTATATGTTAAAGTTTTAAAATACTCAGTAAAGAAATTATTAATGGTTTCGGCCGACAATAAAGTAATATAGGTAACACTAGTTGTTGTTTCTTCCGTTTTAAAAGAAAAGTTAGGTACTTTAATTTCCATATTGGTATTATATTCCGGTATAAAACTCCTGTTCATACTCTCAAATAAAACTTTACCTAGAATAATAATTACTAATAAAATACCTAGCATTATAGCAAATTTTTTGGCATCCTTCATTTTAATTCTCCTTATATGTAACCTTTTTTAAATATAGACCAACCGGTGAAGCTGTTATACTAGCGCGATTACGATCTTTACCTTCTAAAACTTTGAGCATATCGGTTTTTTCTTTTTTTCCGGCCCCAATTAATAGAACCATTCCTATAATATTTCTTATCATATACTTTAAAAAACCATTTCCGCAGAATGTGATAATTAACTTCTGTTTTTTTCTTTGCACTTTAATATGATAAATTGTTCTCACACAGTTATCGCGTTTATCTTCTGAAGAAGCAAAAGCTTTAAAATCATGTTCACCTATTAAATATTGTAGCGCTTTTTTAATATTTCTAACATTTAGTAATCGGTTATACTGGTATACATAATTTCGCTCTAAAGGATTATATTCTCCCATATTAATAATATATTCATAGATCTTTTCTTTAACCATATACCTAGCATGAAAATCATCAGATACCTCTTTAACACTATTAACATAGATATCATTAGGTAAGTGACCATTCAAAGCATATTTTAATTTATAAGGGGTAATCTTTATATCTAAATTAAAATGGGCTTTCTGATCTATCGCATGAACCAAAGCATCGGTTCTACCAGCAGCCACTAATTCCACTTTTTTATTATTATTTATTTTTGTTAAAACTTTTTCTATCTCTCCTTGGACAGTCCGTAATTTTATCTGTCTTTGAAAACCATTAAAATTAGCTCCATCATAAGCAATAGACATCAAAAAACGCATCTTATCAACCCCTATATATAATACTTATTATTAAAATAGCTATATGAACCAAAATAAACGAATTATCTTTAGGCTCCCAGACATTTCTAATAATATTAGTTCTCTTTTTCTCTCTATTGTAAAAACGCATGTAATAGGTTAATTTAATATCCTCTAAATCTTTCTTAGTTTTAGTCATAACAAGCTTTTTCAAATATTTATTTTTATTTTTGGATAACTTATTGATATTAAAATATTTATGCATATTATTCTTAAATAAGGTTGGATAATATAATTTTTTAAGAAGCTTATTAGTTAATTTTTTACTTTTTAAAGTGTAAAATAACTTCTCATAAATATAAATATAGTCATCATTCAACATAATTTTAATAAACAAAGTAAAATAATATAAAACAACTAATATTTTTAAAGGAACAAAATAAATAGGATTAATAACATTATAAATTCCTAGTAACAAAATTAAAAAGCTTATTACCGTTTTCTGATTATAAAGATAAGATAAACCTAATAAAATAATAATGTTTATTAACATAACAAAGGGATTACTAGCTACAACTGTTGATAAGATAAAAAATAATAACGCTAATAACCTACTTAATAAGTTAAAAGTTTGTTTATACATGTTTATACACATCCTTTATCAAATCTCTAACATCCTTATGGTATAGTAATTTAACATTCTTTTTATTAATAGCTAGATAACTAAAATAAACCAAATCAGGTACTTTAAGACCATGCTTTTCCAATAATGGAACATCACAAAAAATTTCCAAAGCATCACCATATGCTACTAATTTACCATCTTTAACAATTAAAACATTTTCCACCAAACGGTATAAATAGTCAACATCATTAGAAGTAATGATAATCTTCTTATGATAGCGGTTTTTTAGTGCCCTAATAACGTTAATTAACCATTTTTTAGCATTATAATCTAGAAAACCAACAATATCATCTAATAAAAGAAGATCCGGATTGGTAATTAATTTAGCTAATAATAATACCTTTAACTTTTCTAAATTTGATAAATCTTTAATATCTCTTTTTAAAAGGGATATATCTAATTCCAAAAACGTTAAATAATCATTAATATGATTATTTTTTACATCTAATCCCAATATTTCTAAATTAAATAAACATTCATCACGAACATTTAAAGTATAAAAGGAAAGATCTAAATCTTGGTGAATATACGCCACTTTTCTCTTTACTTTTAGAAGGTTTTTTTTATTAACCGGAATATTATCAATGCTTATATCTCCATAGAATCTAGTATTAGATCCCGATAATAAATCCAATAATAAACTACGATTATTACCAATCAACCCCACAATACTATTATCGGTTAAGTTTAAATCAAGATCTTGATAATAAATGACATCCCTCTTTTTATAGGTTAAATCTTTAACAGTTATTTCCATAAATCTTCCACCAACCTATCTATATCGAAGTAAATGTGATCAACTAATTCATAAAATTTTAATTTTAACGATAGATCAAAAATGAAAGGTATTTCTAATCCTAATTTAATAATTTCTTTATCATGACTATACACCTCGCTTGGCGAACCATTAAAAACAATTTTACCATCATCAATAACATAAAGATCATCGCATAATAAGGTTTGATAACTAATATCCGTCGTCATAATGACCGTTAAATCTTCTTCTTGACAAAGCATAGTTAATATTTTAAATATTTTATCATAGTGGCGATTATCTAAAAATGATAAAGCGTTTTCTAAAAATAGTAGCTTAGGTTTATGCATTAAAGCAACTGCTAATAGGACAATTTGTTTTTGATGAAAGGGCAGTTCAGCAGGATTATTATTTAAGTAATTTTTTAAATCAAATAAATCAACTATAAAATTTAATCTATCAATAATATCTTTTTTAGGTACATTTAAATTTTGTAAAGGAAAAAGCAATTCTTTATAAACAGTATCAAAGAGGAATTGATTATTTATCTGATTAAGAACCACCCCAAACTGTACATTAAATTGCTCAAAATTATCTTTATTCATATAAACATAATTAATACTTACCATGTTATTTGACGGTAATACCCCACATAATAATCTTAAAAGTGTATCTTTATTACATTTATCATTACCAATAAATGCGTTTATTGTATTGTTTTCTATTTTAATATTAACATCATTAATTAACTCACCGTAGTTTAAATTGTCCGTTCTTAAAATATGCTTCATAACAATACCACCCTAATACTTACTATTATACTAAAAAAAGCACTTTAGATAAAGTGTTTTTTCATCTTATCAATATTTCTTTTTTTGGATATGATAGGCAATCTTAGCATTAGTCTTATCTGAAACAAAATGCCCGATAAAATGTAACAATTTCATTTTCATTGTTGGGACAATCACTAACTTATTTTTCAACATTTTCTTAACGGCATATCTTGCTACATACCTACTATCAGCACCTTTAATACTAAACGTAACATTGGCAATATTATTAAAGTTGGTATCAACTGGCCCTGGGCATAAACAAGCAATATGTACCTTGGATTTATTTTTACGTAATTCTTCATAAATAGCTACACTTAATTTATAAATATAAGCTTTTGTCGCATAATAAGTGGCCATCAGTGGTCCTTGATTAAAAGCCGCAATACTAGCCACATTTAAAATATAACCATGGTCTTTTTTCACCATATCTTTTAAAAATAATTTAGTTAACAAATGGACGGCCTTAATATTTACATCAATCATTTCTAATTCACGAGCTAAATCAGTCTCATTGAAATTACCGATTAAACCAAAACCAGCATTATTAACTAATATATCAATTTCATCACTTTTACACATGACATATAAATCTTTAACCATTTTTAAATTAGCTAGATCAAGTACTAATAACTTGGTATTTGTTTTATACTGTTTAGCAGAGGCTTCAAGTTTTTCCTTATCTCTGGCTACCAAAATTAAGTCATAACCTAATTCACTTAAATATTTAGCTATTTCAAGTCCAATACCACTTGATGCCCCGGTTACTAAAGCTTTCATATCATCACCCCATCATAGATAAATTATAGCATAAGATACTTTAAAAAGGCAAATTACCTTCATATACATATATCCAGGAATAATTTTGATTAAATTTCACTAAATCATTATCAATTTCTACTTTAACTAACTTTTCCTTAATTTGATTATATTGTTTTTGAGATATTATTTTAGGAATTATTTTATCTTCCCTAACCTCTAATATTCCCATTCCTGCCCAGAAGTCAACCAATGACGAACTTGTTGACAATAAATGTAGCCACAATTCCCCACCCGCTCCTAATCCAAAAGTTCCAAGTAAGGGTATTAAGTTTTCCTTTTCAAAGTAAGATTCTCCTCGTAATTCATAATCTATATCTAAAAAAGATTCATTAAGAATTCTTGAATTATATATATATTTTTGTTTTTCTATTTCAGATAAAGATGTTAAATCCTGTTCTCCATTCCATAAAATATTGGTTTCGGCTCTTTTTAATCTAATCTCTTTTTCTTCTTGAGACAACTCATTAAATCTAGCTTCAACTTCTTGTTTATGTTCAAACATCTTTTTAATAAGTATATCTTTATCATATTGTTCTCTAGCTAATACATAATTAAAGTCGATTGGATAATTTATTTTGTTCTTTACGTATTCTAATAATTTCCGAAATGACTCTGTATATTTATCCATACCTATTTGAGGAGTGTTGTTCATAATTGAAAGTGCCACTTCTTCAGATTCATATTCTAAAATTACTCTATTTTTATATGTTAAGGCAATAGGTAATATATATTCCATTAAATACCTTATATTAAATATCTCTGCCCAATCTGTTTCGGGATATGTAGGCGCCCACCAATGTTTATATCCACCAAAGCAAAAACAAAATATAAATGGCAGATTATTAGTAATTATATGTCAACTTTTTCAGCAGTATATTCTTTGGCAGCATCAAACTGTGCTCTTTTTGACCATTTACAAGCACATAATCTTTGTATTACTGAATCAATATAATTTTTATCATCTAAAGAATTAGTTTTTATATTATTGAAATCTAATATTTCATTTTTTAAAAAATCATTTACTCTTTGTTTAATAATTTTATCGTCCATAGATATTCTCCTTTTCTATATTCATTATACAACAATAAATTTAACTTTAATACCACATTTTTTGTATTATTGTATATCTGGTTAGTTATTAACAGGTATTATTATAAAATATTAATCCCGTATCACAAAAAAAGACTATTACTAGTCTTTTACTAATTCAAGAACAACTATTAAAGCGTCGTCTCCTCTTCTTTCATCAAGTTTTAAGATTCTTGTATATCCACCATTACGTGACGCATATCTAACAGCTAAATCTTCAAAAACTTTTTTAGTTACTCCATTATCATTGTGTAGAAATGCTAAAACATTCCTTCTTGATACTAAATCGCCTCTTTTGCCTAAAGTAATCATCTTATCAACAAATTTACGGACTTCTTTAGCTCTTGTTTCTGTTGTTTGTATTCTTTCGTTCATAATAACATCTTTAACTAGATTGGCAAGCATTGCTCTTCTATGTTTGTTATCACGACCTAATTTTCTATATGCCATAGTTTTGCCTCCCTACCTTAATCATCATCACGTAATATTAGACCTAAATCTCTTACTTTGTCTAATACTTCTTTAAATGACTTTTTACCTAAATTGCGGATTTTCATCATATCCGTTTCGCTCTTATTAACTAAATCTTGTAAATTATGAATTCCCGCTCTTTTTAAACAATTATAAGCACGAACAGAGAAATCTAAATCCTCAATTAATGTTTCTAATGCTTTTACTTTTGGATCTTCCGTTTTTTCAATCATTAATCCTGTCATATCCGCTATTTTATTAATATCGGTAACTAAATCAAAATGTTCTATTAAAACTCTTGCTGATAAAGCAATTGCTTCCTCCGGTTTGATGGAACCATTTGTCCAAACATTTAAAATTAGTTTATCAAAATTTTCATTTTGACCAACACGAGCATTTTCTACTTCGTATGAAACTCGCTCCACTGGCGAATAAAGTGAATCAATAGCAATAACGCCTACTTTTTTATTATCAAATAGTTTCTTGTTTTCATCACTTCTAACATAGCCACGACCATTGCCAACCGTCATTTCCATATTTAATTTGCCGCTTTTAGCTATATTAGCAATAACATGATCAGGATTGATAATTTCAATATCAGCATCCTTTTCTATGTCACCAGCTGTTATTGTTCCTTCTTTTGTGGCATTAATTCTAATTATTTTACTACCATCAGAATGATTTTTAATAACTATTCCTTTTAAATTTAGAATAATCGTTGTTACATCCTCAATAACACCTTCAATAGTTTGGAATTCATGTAAAACTCCATCTATCTTAACTGATGTAATGGCACTTCCTGGTAATGATGACAACATTACTCGGCGAAGAGCATTACCCATTGTTGTTCCAAAACCTCTTTCTAATGGTTCTAGTTCAAACCTACCAAAAAAATTATTTTCAATATATTCTTTTATTTTATAATTTGGTTTTTCAAATTGTAACATGAAACTAACCTCCTTTATTTTTTTATCCTCTTGGACGTTTTGGTGGACGACATCCATTATGTGGAATTGGTGTGACATCATTAATTGCTGTTACTTCTAATCCGGCTGTTTGCAATGATCTAATAGCTGTTTCACGTCCTGGACCCAAACCTTTAACATATACTTCTACCTTACGCATACCGACATCATAAGCGGCTTTACCAGCGGCTTCAGCTGATATACCAGCAGCAAATGGGGTCGATTTTTTACTCCCTTTAAATCCTAGAGCTCCACTGGAAGCCCAACTAACAACATTACCATCTTTATCAGTAAGTGTAACGATCGTATTATTAAAGGTAGAGTGGATATGTGCCTTTCCTTCAGGAACATTTTTTTTAACTTTTCTTTTTCTTTGATTATAAGCCATTATATATCCTCCTTATCGATTATTTTTTCTTATTCGCTACAGTCTTACCTTTACCCTTACGAGTACGGGCATTACGATTAGTTCTTTGACCTCTAACTGGTAATCCTTTTTTATGACGAGTACCTTGATAAGAATTGATTTCCATCTTGGTTTTAATACTCATATTAACATCACGACGTAAATCGCCTTCAACGAGATACTTGGAAATTCCATCACGAATTTTAACAATTTCCTCCTCAGTCAAATCCTGAGCTTTTTTATTTGGATCCACTTTTACATCTCTTAAGATGATATTTGCTAATGGTCGACCTATACCATAAATAGCCGTTAATGCTATCTCAACATGTTTGTTATTAGGTAAGTCAACACCTTTAATACGTGCCATTTAATACACTTCCTTTCACCCTTGTTTTTGTTTGTGCTTTGGATTATCACAAATAACCATTACCTTACCATTTCTTTTAATTACTTTACATTTAGCACAAATTGGTTTTACTGATGGTTTTACTTTCATAAACTTTTCCTCCTATTACTTTCTATAGGTTATACGCCCACGTGTTAAATCATACGGAGAAAGTTCTAACATAACTGTATCACCCGGTAAGATGCGAATGTAATTCATTCGTATTTTACCAGAAACGTGGGCCTCTATAATATATCCATTTTCCAGTTGAACCTTAAATTTCCCTCCTGGAATAATCTCTAGAACTTTTCCCTCTACTTCAATTGTATCATCTTTGGCCATTTTTTCACTCTCCCGTTAATATTTTGTATCCATCCTTGGTTACGACAACAGTATGTTCAAAATGAGCTGATGGACTATGGTCTTCCGTTTCAATCGTCCAGTTATCTTCATCCATAAATATTTCCCTCGAACCTAACGTCAACATTGGTTCAATGGCTAAGACCATACTTTCTTTTATTATTGGACCAGTACCTTTTTTCCCATAATTAGGGATGTCGGGTTCTTCATGGAGATGATTTCCAACCCCATGTCCAACTAATTCTCTTATTACTCCCAAATGATATCTTTTAGCACATTCTTCAATAGCGTTAGAGATATCTCCAATTCTATTACCCGGTTTTATTGCTTGTAAACCGCAATATAGAGATTCTTCTGTATGTTTTAGTAAGCGCTCTTTTTCTTTACTCACATCCCCAACTGGATAACTCCAAGCCGAATCTCCGTGATAACCTTTATAACATGCACCAATATCAATTGAGATAATATCACCCTTTTTTAATTTGTATTTTCCCGGAATTCCATGTACCACTTGTTCATTCACACTAGTACATAAAGTCTTCGGAAAACCATTATAACCTTTAAAAGAAGGTGTCGCTCCTTTACTTATAATAAAGTCTTCAGCTATTTTATCGAGTTCATCAGTTGTTATTCCTTCTTTTATGTAAGGCTTCAAATGTTGATGTGTCAGATAAACAATCTTACCAGCTATTGCTAATAATTCAATTTCTCTTTCACTTCGTATATTTATCACTCTTATTAATCCCCTAAAGATAGAATCTTTTCTACTTCAACTATCGCAATATCTTTGTCCGTACTGTCAACATGATAAAGGATTCCTCTATTTGAATAATAATCGATTAATGGTTCTGTTTGATCTAAATAAGTTTGATATCTCTTCTCAAAAGCTTCTAAATTATCATCACTTCTTTGATATAGTTCACCACCACATTTATCACAAATATGATCATCTTGTGGTTTTAAATTATTAGAATATATATTAAAAATAAAACCACAATCTTTACACATTCTACGACCAACGACTCTTTTTTCTAAGATATCCTTATCAATATCAAGAATAATAACAATTCCTAAATCTTTATTTATTCTCGTTAGAATATTATCATATTCCTCAGCTTGTTCTAAAGAACGAGGATAACCATCTAAAATATATCCGTTTCGGCAATCCTCTTTAGTTAATCTTTCTTCTAACAATTGATAAACAATCTCGTTGGTAACAAGTTGGCCAGCAGCTTGCATTTCATGAATTTTATTACCAAGTTCATCTTCTCGACTAGCTGCTTCCCTTAAAAGATCACCAGTTGATATATGAGCATAGTTATATTTTTCTTTTAGCATACTAGCCAGCGTACCTTTACCAGCCGCTGGTGGGGCGATTAAAATAATATTTTTCATCTTCTACTATATCCTTTCTTATAATTTCGCGCTAACAAACTTCCTTCTAGCTGTTTATAAGTTTCTAGGGCGACACCAACAATAATTAGTAAGCCAGTTCCCCCGATTGTTACACTACTAGATAAAGCCGTAAAGTGCGAAAAAACTATGGGCAAACCAGCAATGATTACTAGGAAGACGGCTCCAACAATGGTTAATTTACTTAAAATGTTGCTGATGCTTTTTTCTGTATCCTTCCCTGGTCTAACCCCGGGCATATATCCCCCGTTTTCTTGTAAGTTTTTGGCTAGTTCTTCCGGTTTCATTTGTAAAAAAGTATAAAAGTAAGCAAAGAAGAAAATTAATAATACATATAAGATAAAACCTGTTAAAGAGGTATAATTAATATAATTATTAACAAAATTCGTAAATGCTTCTTTTTTAAATACTTGCGCTAAAGTAGCAGGAATAGCTATCACACTCGAAGCAAAGATGACCGGCATAACTCCAGCGGCATTAATTTTAATTGGAATAAAGGTTTGTTTTCCCCCTAAAGCACTACTTGATCTATTAGCATACTGAATAGGTACTTTTCGCTCCGATTCTTGGATAAAAATAATCCCAATAATAATACCGAAATAAAGCAGGACAAATCCAATAAATTCAATCATTCCTAATGCCACAAAAACGCCATCCGGTAATACTAAACCTTTATAAGCCTGGATAAACATTGACGGTAAAGTAGCAATGATTCCCGCCATAATAAATAGCGATATGCCATTACCAAGACCCTTTTGAGTCACTTGGTCACCTAGCCATAAAAGAAACGCTGTCCCAGCCGTTAAAACGGTCGCAACATACATATATTCAAAGACACCTAAACCATTGCCTAAAAAAGCAAAGGAGAAAGCATAACCTTCAACAAAAGCAAACGCAATACCTACATATCTGGTAATCTTATTTAATTTCTGTCTTCCCACATGACCTTGTTTAGCTAAATCAGCAAAATATGGTACAATATCCATTTCCAGTAGTTGAATAATAATGGATGCTGAAATATAGGGCATAACGCCTAGCGCAAAAATAGAAAACTTTTTTAATGCTCCGCCGCCCATGACATTAATTAATTCCAAAAAACCTAAACTACCAGTAATATTTCTGGTTCCTGGTACAGTAATTGATGTTCCTACTGTAAATAAAGTCAAGGCCCCCAGGGTAAACAAAATTCTTTTTCGCAGATCTTTGTTTTTCTTAGCAAATACTTGACTAATAGTAGCAAGCATCTTAGATCACCTCGTATTTACTTCCGGCTGTCTCTATTTTTTCAATCGCTGTTTTAGAAAATTTATTAGCTTTAATAGTTAATTTTTTCGTTAATTCACCATCACCTAATACTTTTATTCCCGCTAATTGATTTTTTACTATTCCTAGTTCTTTTAATAATTCAGGACTAACAACCGTTCCATCATCAAATCTATTTAAATCATCTAAATTAATCACAGCATATTCTATTTTAAATCTTGCATTATTAAATCCACGAGCTGGAATACGTCTATATAAAGGTAATTGACCACCTTCAAAGACCGTTCTTACACCGCCACCACTTCTAGCATTTTGTCCCTTTTCACCTTTACCACTAGTTTTACCTAAACCACTACCTGGACCTCGACCTACACGTCTTCTTTCTTGTTTAGCTCCGATATTTTTTTGTAATTCATTCAATTTCATTATCCTAATATCTCCTCTACTGTCTTACCACGAAGCTTAGCTACGTGTTCAGGGGTCTTTAAAGATTTTAGGGCTGTCATAGTAGCGGTAGCCATATTAATTTTGGTTCTTGATCCAAGTGATTTTGATAAAATATCACGAATTCCTGCAAGTTCTAGTACAGCACGAACTGCTCCACCAGCAATTACTCCGGTACCAGCACTAGCTGGCTTTAATAAAACCCTGGAAGCTCCTGCATAACCAATAGTTTCATGAGCAATGGTTCGATTATCTGTCAAAGGTATCCTAATCACATTTTTGGTAGCTGATTGAATAGCTTTTTTAATGGCATCCGGTACTTCAGCAGCTTTGCCAATTCCTAAACCTACTTTTCCTTTTCTATCTCCAACAACAACTGTTGCACTGAATCGACGTTGACGTCCACCTTTAGTAACTTTAACGACACTCTTTACTTCAACGACTAATTCTTCTAACAATTTCTTTTGTGGGTCATTTCTTCTATTTTGCATATTTACCCTCCTATTAGAATTCTAATCCTTTATTACGTGCAGCTTCGGCTAAAGCTTTCACACGACCATGATAAAGATATCCACCTCTATCAAAAACTACTTTTGTAATTTTTTTCTTCTTAGCAACTTCGGCAATCTTTTCACCAACTGCTATAGCTGCTTTTATATTACAAGTTTCAGTTAATTTAAGATCTTTATCCAATGAAGATGCACTTGCTAAAGTAGTACCATTTTCATCATCAATAATTTGAACATATATATATTTATTTGAACGAAATACACATAGTCTTGGGATAGATGAAGTACCACTGATTTTGTTTCTTACTCTTTCATGTCTTACCACACGCATTTCATTTCTTGATACTTTTTTAATCATAAATATTTCTCCCTTCTAATTTTATTTAGCAGCTTTTTTGCCCTCTTTACGACGGACATATTCATCTTTGTAACGAATACCTTTACCTTTATATGGTTCAGGCTGTCTTACTTTTCTAATATTGGCAGCAAATTCGCCAACTTGTATTTTGTCAGCTCCCTTTACCACAATTTCTGTATTACTAATTAATTCAACGGTTAAATCCGTCGGTATTTTAAGTTCTACTGGATGAGAATAGCCAGCACTTATAACTAATCGGTTATCTTTAAGATTAAAACGATAACCTACCCCAATAATCTCTAACCCTTTTTGGTAACCTTTGGTAACACCAATAATTAAATTTTGGATATTAGCATTGGCAGTTCCATGAAGAGCTTTTGATGCAATCTGATCATCACTACGATTAACCTCAAGAATACTATCCTTTTGTTCAACCGTTATTGGTTTACCAATTATGGTTGATAATTCCCCTTTTGGTCCTTTAACCGTAACACATCGATCATCTATACTTACTGTCACATTATCAGGCACTACAATTTTTCTATTACCGATACGGCTCATATTGACACCTCCTATTATTCTTACCAAATGTACGCCAAAACTTCGCCACCAAGATTTTGTTTACGTGCTGTCTTATCTGTCATAATGCCCTTAGAAGTAGAAATTATAGCAATTCCCAAGCCATTTAATACTTTAGGAACTTCTTCACTCTTAGCATAAACACGTAATCCTGGTTTTGAAATACGTTTTAATCCAGTAATTACTCTTTCTTTCTTTTCCCCATATTTTAAAGTTAAAACAATGGTTCCTTGAATATCTTCTTTAACTAATTTATAATCAGCAATAAAACCTTCTTCTTTTAAGATTCTTGCTAATTCCCATTTTAAGTTTGAAGCAGGTACTGAAACCTCTTTATATCGCATTTGATTGGCATTACGAATTCTCGTAAGCATATCGGCAATCGTATCAGTTACTACCATTATAATTCCTCCTTCCTTTTACCAGCTAGATTTTTTAATCCCTGGTATTTGTCCTTTGTACGCTAACTCTCTAAAGCAAATACGGCAGATACCAAACTTACTCATAACAGCATGAGGTCTTCCGCATTTTTCACAACGACTATATTTACGTACTTTGAATTTAGGCTCTCTTTGAGCTTTGATAATCATACTTTTTTTTGCCATATTTTCCTCCCATTACTTTCTAAAAGGAATTCCAAGACCATCTAGTAAACTAAAGGCCTCTTTATCTGTTTTAGCTGTGGTTACAAATACAATATCCATACCCCGAACTTTAACAATGTTATCATATTCAATTTCAGAGAATATCAATTGTTCCTTGATTCCCAATGTATAGTTTCCTCTACCATCAAAACCTCGAGGGTTAACTCCACGGAAATCACGCACACGCGGTAAACCAATCGCAATTAACTTATCTAAGAAGTTATACATATTTTCCCCTCTTAAAGTTACCTTGCATCCAATTGATTGACCTTCTCTAATCTTAAATCCAGCAATTGATTTTTTAGCCTTGGTTATAATTGGTTTTTGACCACTAATTACTTCCAAATCAGCAACGGCTGCATCTAATAATTTTGAATTAGTTGTAGCATCACCTACACCTATATTGATAACAATTTTTTCTAATTTAGGTACCTTCATTACTGTTTTATATTGATATGTACCCATTAGACTTGGAACTACTTCTTTCAAATATTTTTCTTTTAGGCGGTTCATAAATACCCTCCTTTCAATTAATCGATCTTTTCATTAGATTTTTTAGAAATTCTTACTTTTTTATCTTTTTCTATCTTATAACCAATTCTCGTTGGCTTTTTAGTTTTTGGATCAACAATCATAACATTAGAAGCATGAATAGGAGCTTCCATTTCAACAATGCCTCCTGTTTCACTACCATTGGCTTTCTTATGTTTCTTAATTAAATTGATTCCTTCAACGATAATTTTATTTGAAGTCTTTAATGTTTTAAGAATTTTTCCTTCTTTACCTTTATTAGACCCAGCAATAACTATTACCTTGTCGCCTTTTTTTAAATTCATAATAACCTCCTTTATAGCACTTCTTTAGCCAAAGAAACTATTTTCATAAAATCTTTTTCACGAAGTTCACGTGCTACAGGTCCAAATATACGCGTACCAATTGGACTCTTGTCATCTTTGATGATAACACAAGCATTATCATCAAATTTAATATAAGATCCATCATCACGACGCACACCAAATGTACTTCTAACCACAACGGCTTTAACAACTTTGCCTTTTTTTACCGTTCCATTAGGGGTCGCTTTCTTAATCGTTCCGACCACAATATCACCAATATTACCAGTTTTTACTCTGCTTCCTCCTAAAACTCTAATAACTAGAAGTTCACGAGCGCCTGAATTATCAGCAACTTTTAAACGGCTTTCCTGTTGAATCATAAATTAATCCTCCTTCGTTAGAGTTATAAAATAACTGCTTCTTTTACTATTTCTTTTAAATAATAATGTTTCGTCTTAGATATTGGTCTTGTACTTACAATTTTAACAACATCCCCAACTTTGGCTTTATTACTTTCATCATGGGCAGCATATTTTTTCGAATATTTTACCCTTTTTCCATACAATGGATGATTTTTATAAGTTTCTACCAAAATGGTGATGGTTTTATTGTTAGTAGCACTTACCACTTTCCCAACTAATTCTTTCTTGTTCTTTATTTCCATTAGTTACCTCCTAGTTCTCTTTCTCACGTTCACGTAAAACGGTTTTCATTCTAGCTACAGTGTGTCTTAGTTCTCTGATTCTTGAAGGTTTTTCTAAATTTCCGGTTGCTTGTTGGAATCTTAAATTAAATAATTCTTCTTTATATTCTTTAATTTTAGCTATTATTTCTTCAGTGGTTAGTTTTCTTATCTCATTAACCTTCATTTATTTCACCACCATCTTCTTTTTTCACAAATCCTGTTTTAATCGGTAACTTGTGTCCAGCTAGACGTAAGGCTTCACGCGCTACTTCTTCAGAAACACCTGCTATTTCAAACATGATTTTTCCTTCTTTGACAACGGCGACCCATTCTTCCACATTACCTTTACCTTTACCTTGACGTGTTTCCAAAGGTTTTTTAGTTCTAGGCATATGTGGAAAAATATTAATCCATACTTTCCCGCCACGTTTCATAAAACGCGTCATCGCAATACGAGCAGCTTCAATTTGATTAGCTCTAATCCAAGCTCCCTCTTTAGCCATTAAACCATATTCACCAAAATGTAATTCAGTATTACCTCTAGCATGACCTTCATAAGGTAAGCGATGAACCCGACGGAATTTAACTCTTGATGGTATTAATGCCATAATTAATTACCTCCTTCTTTTTTATTAGAAGAAAGAATTTCTCCTTTATATATCCATACTTTTACCCCGATTTTACCAAAAGTCGTATCTGCCTCAGCCGTTGCATAATCAACATCTGCTCTTAAGGTATGCAAAGGGGTATTACCTTCTGAATAACCTTCACTACGAGCGATTTCCGCTCCACCAAGACGACCTGATACCAGTGTCTTAATTCCTTTAGCCCCACCTTTTAAAGCATTTTTAATAGCTCTTTTTTGTGCCATTCTAAATGATGCACGATTAGTTATCTGACTAGCTATTGAATTAGCCACAATTTGGGCATCTATATCTGGCTTTTTAATATCAACAATTGATATTTGAATATTTTCATTAACCAGTTTGGATATCGCTTTTTTAATTTTTTCAATTTCTTCGCCACCACGGCCAATAATAATACCTGGTTTTGAAGTATGTATAATAACTTCCGTTCTCTTTTTATTACGTTCAACTTCAACTTTACTAATACTCGTTCTATCTAAATTTTTATCTATATATTCGCGGATTTTAATATCGTTATTCAAATATTTAGAAAAATCTTTAGAAGGAGCGTACCATTTAGATTCCCAGTCTTTGTTGATTCCTATTCTAAGTCCTACTGGACTAACTTTTTGACCCATATTAACCTCCTTTAGATTATTTACTTGCCACAGTAATAACTATGTGACTAGTTCTTCTATCATTATGACCTATATGACTTCTTGAATCAAACATATGTCTTTTCATAACTGAACCAGCATCAACTCTAGCTTCTTTAACATATAAGGTATTCTGATCTAGTTTTAGATTATTCACAGCATTACTGATGGCGGAATTTAAAACTTTCTTAGCTAATCTAGCTGGTTTTTTATTTAAATTATTCAATATGGCTAAGGCATCATTTGCACTTTTACCACGAATTAAGTCAATTACTAAACGAGTTTTAATAGGTGATACTCTTAGCGTTTTGGCTATTGCTCTTGCTTCCATATTTTCCCTCCTAGTCATTATTATTTCTTCTTATCTCCACCGTGTCCACCAAATTTACGAGTTAAAGCAAACTCTCCAAGTTTGTGTCCAACCATATCTTCGGTAACATATACGGGAATAAATTCCTTACCATTATGGACAGCAAAGGTGTGTCCGATGAATTCCGGATAAACTGTTGAACGGCGTGACCAAGTTTTAATAACTTCCTTTTTTTCTGATTTATTTAATTCTTGAACCCTTTTTAATAAACGATCAAAGACATAGGGTCCTTTTTTTAAACTTCTTGCCATAATTTCCTTTATCCTCCTTATTTACTATTACGACGACGAACAATAAATTTGTCAGACGCCTTTTTCTTTCTTGTTTTATAACCTAAAGTAGGTTTACCCCAAGGAGTAACCGGTCCTTTACGACCAATAGGAGCGCGACCTTCGCCACCACCATGTGGATGGTCATTAGGATTCATAACCGAACCACGAACAGTCGGTCTAATCCCCATATGACGTTTACGTCCAGCTTTACCTAACTTAACTAATTCAAAATCAGCATTTCCTACTTCTCCAATAGTCGCATAACAACTACTTAGAATCTTTCTTTGTTCTCCACTAGATAATCTAACCATCACATAGTTACCTTCACGGCCAAGAATTTGAGCACCAGCTCCAGCACTTCTTACCAAAGAACCACCTTTACCTGGGCGAAGTTCAATATTATGAATTAAAGTACCTACTGGAATGGCTTTAATTGGTAAAGCGTTGCCAATCTTAATATCAGTACTGGCTCCACTAACAATCTTATCGCCTACCTTTAAACCTTTCGGTGCTAAGATGTATCTCTTTTCACCATCAGTATAATTAATTAAAGCAATATTAGCACTTCTGTTTGGATCGTATTCAATACTAGCAACAATACCAACAATATCAGCTTTATTTCTTTTGAAATCAATTATGCGATATTTTCTCTTAACTCCACCACCTTGATGTCTAACGGTAATCTTACCTTGATTGTTACGACCACTGTTTTTTGTTAAATTAACTACCAAACTTTTTTCTGGCGTGCTCTTAGTGATTTCGGTATTAACTAAAACACTCATTTTTCTTCTGGCGTTAGTAGTTGGTTTGTAATTTCTAACTGGCATTTTAAACCCTCCTTCTAACTAAGCTCAATCGTTTGACCTTCAGCCAATGTTACGATTGCTTTCTTTGAACGATTAGTTAGTCCAGTATAACGACCAACTTTCTTCTTCTTAGTTTTTACATTAAGTGTACGAATTTCTTTTACTTTAACTTTAAAAATCTTTTCAATAGCTAACTTAAGCTCTGTTTTGTTAGCTTTGGGATCAACTTTAAAAGTATATTGCGCATATTTGGCTGAAACATTACCACTTTTTTCTGTAATAATTGGTGCTTTAATAATTTCTAAATATTTAGTATCCATTTTTATAGCACCTCCTCAACTATTTTTAGGGCTTCCTCAGTCATAACTAATAGATCAGCTGCCACTAAATCTAGTACATTAATTTCGTTAGGTTCCATAACCATAATATTAGTTAAATTCCTCATTGCTAAAATTAAATTTTCATCTAATTCTTTAACAACCACTAGAACTTTTTTATCATTAATTTTTAGATCTGTTAACATTTGTAAAGCATCTTTTGTTTTAGGCGTTACTAATTGTAAATTTTCTAAAACAATAATACTGTTCTCTTTAGCTTTATGAGCTAAAGCTGATTTTAACGCTAATCGTCTTTCTTTTTGATTCATCTTTTTACTGTAATCACGAGGAACCGGTCCAAAAGCAATTCCGCCACCTCTCCACTGCACAGCTCTAATAGAACCTTGACGAGCATGACCCGTACCTTTTTGTCTCCATGGTTTCTTTCCGCCACCACGAACTTCATCACGAGTCTTTGTCTTATGTGTTCCTTGTCTTAATGATGCTCTAGCAAAAATAATTGCATCATACAAGACTTTATCATTTGGTTCAATACCAAAAATGGTCTCATTTAATTTTATATCTTTTAGTTTTTCACCCTTTAAGTTTAAAAGACTTGTTTTTGTCATCTTTATTCCTCCCTTCATCACAATTTAATAATCTTTAATCCTTTATTCTGTAACTTGTGATGATTCTTCTTCGCTATCCTCTATTACTTGTTCTTCTACGTTATCTTGACTTACTTCTTCAGCTATTTCGGCATCAGTAGTGTCTTTTGCTTCAGCGGTTTCTTCAACTACCGGCTCTTCGACCATTTCTGCATCAGTAATTTCTTCTTTAGCAGTTTCTTCAACTACTGGTTCTTCAACTATTTCTTCACTAGGAATTTCTACATAAGTAATTAATTCTTCTCGCTTGGCTTTCTTATTGCCTTTTTTTACTGATGATTTAATGATAACTAAAGCTTTCTTTGGTCCAGGAACATTTCCTTTAACCAAAATTACATTATTTTCTAAATCAATTTGCACAATTTCCAAATTTTGAATAGTAACAGTTTCATTACCCATATGACCAGGCAATTTCTTACCTTTTAAAACGTGCATTGGTAGTAGTGTTCCCATCGAACCTACTCCTCTATGATATTGTGAACCATGTCCCATTGGGCCACGAGTTTGATTATGACGTTTAATAACTCCTTGAAAACCTTTTCCTTTGCTTACTCCAGTAACATCAACAATTTCTCCTTCAGCAAAGAGATCGGCTTTAATTTCTTGCCCTAAATCGTAATGGCCAACATCGACTCCCCTTATTTCTTTTAAGAAGCGCTTAGGCGCAGTATTAGCTTTATTTGTATGCCCCATTTTAGGTTTATTACTTAATGATTCTCTTACTGTCTCAAAACCTAATTGAATAGCATTATAACCATCTTTCTCTACTGTTTTGATTTGCGTAACCACATTAGGTTCCACCGCTATTACAGTAACGGGAATTAATTTACCACTTTGGGTAAATACTTGGGTCATGCCTATTTTTTTACCTAAGATTCCTTTCTTCATTTTGTCCTCCTATTAAATTTTAATTTTTATAACTTAATCTCAATATCTACACCACTTGGTAAGTCTAAATGAGTTAAAGCCTCAATTGTCTCCTTACTTGGGTTTTTAATATCAATTAATCTCTTATGTGTACGCATTTCAAATTGTTCACGTGAATCTTTATATTTATGAACAGCCCTTAAAATAGTGTACTTTTCAATATCCGTTGGTAATGGTACAGGACCACTAATATCACCACCAGATCGCTTAACTGTTTCGACTATTTTAGTAGCCGCATTATCAAGAATTCGGTGATCATAAGCTTTCAACTTAATACGAACTTTTTCTTTTGACATGTAAAAATCCTCCCTTCGCCTATATCTAGTATAGACTTGCTCCGCACAAATAACCTAATAAATACCAGCAACTTAACCTGGCGTATCAGCAACCTTGCACATCTAAGCAGTCACACAGAAAACATTTTATCATAAGTATTATATGAAATGCAAGTATTTTTAACACTTTTTCGAAAAAATTATCTTATTTCTTTTCTAACTGACTAGCAGGCATAATTCTAATTTTTTTATTTTTACATCTTAAGTTAATATTTTCAATAACCTTATTTAATTGATTATCATTATTATCTTCTTCAAATAATGATAATTGTGTCTCACTATATTCTGTTAAATCAGTTAATCTGATTCCCACATGACGTATAGGCTCCCCTTTATATAATTTATCTAATAATAAGCATACTGTTTTATAAATATCTGCATTACTATTAGTAGCATTATAAAGCTTGGTTTGATGTTGGTAGTCGTGAAATTCATTATTTCTTAACGTAATAGCAATGGTTTTGGTATATACCTTCTGCTCTTTTAAGCGGAGAGTAACTTTATCACTTAAATCAGCTAAGACATCCTTTAATTCATCTTTATCAACCATATCCACCGGTAAAGTTGTTGAGATACTTATATTTTTATTGCGATCTTTAAGGTCGTTCACTTTGGTATTATCAATGCCATGAGCATACTCATTCATATAAATAGCACTATTTTTAAAATGTCTTTGCAAGAAATTGAGATTAGCTTTAGCCAAGTCCCCAATCGTATTAATATTTAACATATGGAGCTTACTAGCACTTTTTTTACCAATCATATATAATTCTTCCACTGGTAGGCCCCATAATTTTTGTTCTACTTCTTCCTTAAACAAAGTATGTACTTTATCCGGTTTTAAAAAATCCGAAGCCATTTTAGCGCATAGTTTATTATTACCGATACCAATATTCACCGTAAAACCAAAGTTATCCCTAATTTCATCTTTTATCTTATAGGCTAACTGGCCATATTCTTCTCGTGATAAATTATGATAAGTCATATCTAAATAACACTCATCAATCGAAAATCTTTCTACATATTTAGAATAAGCACATAAATGGGCATAGAATTTATCGGATTCTTTCTTATATAATTCATGATTGGGAGCATAAATGGTTAAATTGGGACAATATTTTTTGGCCATATAGATGGGCATAGCAGTTGATACCCCCTTAGCTTTAGCAATCGGTGATTTAGCCAGAATGATTCCTCTTCTTTTAGCTTGATCACCAGCAATAGCTGTTGCCATCTTTCTAATATCTATTTTAGAACCTTTTTCTAACAAGTCGACAGCTGTCCATGATAAGAAAGCATTATTAACATCAACATGAAAAATGATTCTTTCCATAACTATCACCACTTATATTATAACACGAATATTTGTTCTATCAGCATATAAATAAAAAATTATTAACTTTCATTAATAATTTCTTCCATCTTTTATACTATTTAATTAATAAGCTATTGCCAAAGATTATAAGGATATATTTTATCCTCAATCATTTTATTAATCTGTTTAACTAGTTCCTCTTTATCTTCACGATAAGTTATTCCGTACCATCTAGCCGTTGTATTTAACACTTTTACCTTAACCAATCCTTCGTTAATAGCTTGAAATACTATATCAGGAATTAACCATTCACATTTTTCTAAGTTGTCAATATTTTTGTTAAAGAAGTCGCCAAAATTTTCTGCTAAATAATCAAACAAACGTGGATTAAAACCAAATAAATTCATCGAAACATAAGCATTTTCTTCTACCGTAAAACTAGCACTACCATCTAACGGAGTAGCCGTAATAGTTCCTTGTTCATCAATAATGGAACTTTCCACTAATTTAACCAAATAGTTATCCTGAATAAAACAAACACCACGTTTAACGGATCCATTTTCTGTTAACGTATTTTTTACTTGGTATCCCACCATACAATACTCATCATTGGGCATATCTTTTAAATAATCAGCCATAGTTTTGAAAGCATCATAACCATAAAAGTCATCAGCATTAACAATGGCAAAATTACTCTTCACTTTATCTTTACAAGAATATATCGCGTGAGCTGTCCCCCATGGTTTAACTCTTGCCTCGGGTATCTTAACAAAATCTGGAACATTATTAATATCCTGAAAAACATAATCAACAGCGATAACATTTTCAATTCGTTTACCAACAGTATTACGGAATAAATCATAGTTTTCTTCTTTAATAATGAAAACAACTTTATCAAATCCTGCCTTTTTGGCATCATAAATAGAGTAATCTAAAATAAACTCCCCATTCGGTCCAACTGGTTCAACCTGTTTAAGTCCTCCAAAACGACTACCCATACCAGCTGCCATTATAACTAAATCCATATTTTCCTCCTATTTATCTTCTAATTTATTAAATGCCACCTTACCTACTAAAGTTTTAGGCAAAGTATCACGATATTCATACTCATAAGGTAAGGAATATTTAGCAATAAACCTTTCACAATAAGCTTTAATCTCTTTCTTTAATTTTTCATCCAGAGTAAACCCTGTCTTTAGAACAATATAAGCTTTTGGAACTTGAACCTTATAAGGATGTTCAAGTCCTACCACAATGGATGTCTCAACAGCTGGATGCATATTAAGAACCTTTTCTATATATTGCGGATAAATATTATATCCCGAAGATACAATGATCCGTTTAATTCTTGACTTAAAGAAAACGATTCCACGATGATTAATATAACCAACATCACCTGTGTGTAACCAGATTTTTCCATCCGCATGCTTCTTTAAGGTATTAGCTGTTTCCTCTTTCTCATCTAAGTAGCCTTTCATTACTGTTGGTCCGTTAATGCATATCTCCCCATCATGATTAACTTTGACCTCTGACGTCGTACCAATCTTAACAATCTTATATTCGGTATCGGGAAAAGGAAGACCAATACTACCTTCCTTATAATAAAAGCGTGGCGTTAAGCAACTAGCAGCTGTACACTCTGTTAATCCATACCCTACTCTTACTTGAGCATCCGATCCATGGTTAGCTAGATATTCATTAAGGCTTTTTTTCAAAACTGGCGTTAAAATATCGCCTCCACTAATAACCGTTGTTACCGAACTTAAATATTTCTTTTTCATTGGACGACTGTTTATTAAAGCTTCATACATGGTCGGAACTCCCGCTAAAAAAGCTGGCCGATATTTTTTAATTAATTTAGCAAACTCTTTAGCTTTAAATTGCGGTATTAGAATACATTTCATACCAATATATAAAGGTGTATGAATACAAACACCTAATCCAAAACCATGAAATATTGGCATAATAGCTAAAACGGAATCTCCAGCTTTAGCCGGATCACACATTAAATGGCCCTGCATAGCTAAGGCATTAAAATTAAGGTTTGTTAAAACAATCCCCTTAGGATCACCCGTTGTTCCTCCACTATATAAAATAACCGCTTCATCATTAGCTCCTTTGGAAGTCTTATATATTCCTTCAAACTTTTTTCCATTAGCGATAAATTTATCCCAAGTAATTGTCTTAGCTATATCAATATTAGGTTTAACTTTATAACCTCTAGTAACATAGTACAAAACACTCATAATAGTTTTCATATCATCATTAACACTAGCAATAATAATTTTTTCCACCTTAGTCATTTTACTAGCCGCTAAGACCTTATCATAAGTAAGATCCAAAGCTAAAACAAAACGACTGTCTGATTTATTAAGATAAAATTCTATTTCTTTCTCACTTGATAGTGGATGAATCATGTTTGAAACTGCTCCAACCATATTAATAGCATAAAACATAATAATAGCTTCAGGTGTATTAGGCATACAAATAGTAATTCGGTCACCCTCTTGAACACCCAAAATCTTCAAAGCTTTAGCCGCTTCTTCAATTTTACTATAAAATTTGGCATAATTAACTTGTCTATTATAATATTGATAAGCAATATAGCGCGGATATTTACTAACTGTTCTTTCGAGAAGTTCATACATTGAATATTCAGGATATTCTAAATGTTTGGGAATATTTCCATAGTAATCATTCCATGGGGTTTCTTCATGATTACCAAAAAAATGTTCAATTCTATCTTTTAAAAGATCGATCAATGATATCATTGGCTTTTCCCTCTAATAATTTTGGATTTTGTAAAATATACTCAAATAGCTGAACCGATCTTGCAAAGTAAACCCCATCGGCAATTCTTTCATCAAGATTAACCCCAAAATCAACTATATCCCTGGCCACTATCTGACCATCTTCCATAACAACTGGTTCTTTATGAATTGTTCCAATTGTTAACAAAGTTGAACTAGTTCCAAAATCTGTTAAATTGTGATATATTGATCCACAATTAATACTACCTAAATTGGAAATAATTAAAGTACTATGATAAATATCATTAGTTATTAGTGAACTAGGTAATAAATCATATCTATCTAATAATTTAAATATACTCATAATTATTTTTACTAAAAAACCTGGTAATTTACCCACCAAATCAATTACATTATCAGTCTTATTATTACTATTACTTCTTATTTTTGATACTACCCCATTAAAAATATCAGCTACTCCTAAAAGATCAGTATCACCAGGTATCTTAACCGTTGATACACATTCTTTAGCCGCATCTTCAAATGCTACTTTCGCAACAAATCCTAACGAAACATCATTATGGTCATAATATTTACCATTTAAAACAAACCGGTTTAATAATGGACGATTATAAACTACTTTGGCAATAGCCATTGAAAAAACATGAAAATAAGTAATTTTTTTATCTGGATATTTCTTTTTTAGTTTTTCCATATATTTAACCAAGTTAGTTACATCAATTTTTTGATTAATATAAACATCTGAATCACATCGTTTAGGTTTTAAATAAGGAAGCATAACGTGCATTCCATCCAAACCTCTAACTCTCTTGCCATCTCTCCTATCACCAAATCTTTTCATAAAACACCTCTACCATCATCATAAGTATATATTAATTATATCTTTTTTAGTAATTACAAGCAAGAAAAAAAGATATTTATCTATCTTTTCATTAGTGGTTGCCACGGATGGATTCGAACCATCGTAATGTCGGAGTCAGAGTCCGATGCCTTACCACTTGGCTACGTGGCAATATAAAGCCCACTAGTTAATTATATAAAATTTCTTAACAAAATAAAAGTCTTATTTAAAATAATCAATTAAAGGTATCGGTCCCTCTAATATATCCTTATCAATATAAAGAATACCACTTTTCTTTGTCTTAATACTCCATTTAATTAAAGAAATATTTCCTTTATCTATTTCTATCCCCGTAATACATCTGGGGAAAACACAACAACCAGTATTAAAATAATGTGGTTCTTTTTTACTAGGAAATACGGGGCGATGAGTATGACCAGATATAATCATTTGGTTATTTTTATCTGACCAATCTATTATTCTCTTTTCAATTTTATTTTTTTTATGATAATTTTTAGCGGCACTTGTTGGATCTTCCAAACCAAAAAGCTCTAAATTACGCCATATATATCTTACTAAAAAGCGACTGATAAACCATAATTGGTAATTAAGAAAATCTACTTGATGACCGTGAGTTAAAAAAATTTTATAGCCTCGTTCTTTATTTCTTAGTAATATCCCTTCATAAACTTTAATCCCATCAAAAAGGGGAATATTCTCTTTCTTTTCTTTATCATAATAGTTATAGTATTTTTTTCGCATCAAATCACAATTCTTTTTGCACATATCATGATTACCATAGACTAGGTATAGGCGATTTAATCGATAAAATTTAGCCATTATCCAAAAGGCGTCCATATGCTCACGAATTATATCAGTAGGATTTTTATTTTCCCAAAGTTCATCTCCATCCCCTATTTCAATATAAGTATAGCCATTATCTAAATAATAATTAAGAGCGACAAAATAAACATTTTGATTCTTCGAAAAATCATCTGACCAAGTACCATCACTACGATGACAATCACTCATCAAAATAATCTTCGAATTATTATCAAAGGGTATCTCTTTTGCCGTTTTAAATACTTCTGATAACTTTTTTGATGCTTTTAACATTGACTTCCCATCTTTCATTTAACTACTCGCCATATTTTATTCTTTAAATAAAAGTTGGAAACATTTTAAATAAAAAAATATTGAAAATGTATGTTGATAAAATTTCTTTGTTGTTGTAATATATAATTATATAAAAGAAAGGAAAATAGGAGTGAAAAATAAAAAAATATTTATAGCATTATTTATATTGGCAATAATATTAATAGGAGTTTATTTTGGGCTGGATACTTTTGTATTTACTGCTCAAAAAAGCATAGATAAATTTTTAGATAATGTAATTAAAGATCCTGCAAATACGGAAAGTTATAAAGGTACTAATTTTTCTGATAGTGATATTATAGAATTCAATAAATATCATAAATATGATGGATATATTTTTAATACATCTTTATCGGATTATTCTTTTTTATCAAAAACAGCCAATAATGAATATATTTATAAATTAACATATAAAGACGGAACAACTGAAGAATATAAATTTAATGTGGAAAAAAAGGGTTTTAATAATTATTTAATTAATCTAGATAATTTATATATAAATAATATAAAACTTTCAATTCCAGAACTTTTCAATAAATATTCTATAAATATAAAAGGATTGGATTATGATCTTAGTAATTATGCCAAATCCGATGAAAATGGAATTATAACTATTACTATTCCAAAAGTAATAAAATTAGACAATAAATATACTGTGACAATTAGTAATGAAAGTATTGGTAAATTTAATTTTGATATAGATTTAAATCAAAATACTACAGGAGAAATAGTTAGTTCTATATTAACTACTGAAAATGATGAGAATTTTCATAATTTAATAAACATTTCTTTAATTAAATACTATGACTCAGCTTTTAGTAAAGTTAGTGCCACAGAGTACTGCAAAACGGCAGGATGTGCTGATTCTCTTGAACAGTTTAGTAAAGAATATGAAAAAGTATCTACTTATGCAGGAACTCGAAAAATTTCATCTGCTGATGTTTATGAAATTACAGATATAGGTTTTTCCAGTCAAGGTCTACTTGTAACAATAAATGGATCTTTAACTGTAAAAGTTGATGGTCATGAATTTGGCTATAGTATGACAGAAACTAAACTGACATTTAAATTCATATCAGGTAATTTGTATATTGTAGATTCAGTTAATTTACCTACAGAATTCAATTATTAAAAAGATTAAAATTTATTAATCACAAAAATATCATCTGTTAAAACAGATGATATTTTTAATATTTACCTATTAAGTCTTCATATTAATTATCTAATTTTGATGCAATTAATTTTACTAATAATTTGGCATCAATAGTATTTGGAAAGGGTCTTATCTGATCTTTCTCAATCAATTTTCTTCTAAACTCTTTAACTCGCCCAAAACGATCAAATAACATATTTCCACTTACTAATTCTTGAACTAATCGATTTTCTTTATTATGGCCATAACTACCCGCACTCGTTGCACAAAAAATTTTCTTAGAACAATCATCTTCATGTCTATCTTGTATTGGCCAGTTATACTTAATAATCAGTTGCCGAAGATCTTCCCTAGCTTCACTACCTATTTTCTCTTGAAGTAATACCTTATACTCTATTGAATTATTATATATAACAACAATATTCATCATTTCATTATTATGAACTGATGAATAAACCAAATAGATAGCTTCCACTATTTTATTTTGTTTAGCTATTTTTATAAAACTAGCGACGTCTTCAATATTACTATCAGTAAAAATAATTATAGCCCTCCCTTATATTAAGCACATGTTAAGGCATTAATCATATCCGTAAATATTCGCACATGAACCTGCTCATCTAAAACTATTCTTTCTAATACTTTTTGAATACAGGGATCATTTATCATTCTAATATGCATATTATATTTTTCAATGGCACGCATTTCGGCTGCCAAATCACTACGTAACTGATCTAATAAATTATTACCATAATCAACAAAACTACCATTCCAAAAAGTATTTTGAGAAAAGTATACTGGTTTTTCTCCTAATAATACTATTAATTCAGCTAAAATTTCTAGATGCTGCATTTCGACAATCGCAATTTTTTCTAAAGTTTCTGCCATTTCTTTATTACAAAATTTATTATCAAAATAATGGTATAAATACTGGTTAATAGCGGTCATTTCACTAACTAACCCCGCATAATCATCTCTTAATAACAAAGCATACCCTTTGTTTGGACATGAAACTTTTATTTCTGGATAAGCTATATTACTTGTATATTTGTTTTTTTCCCACATATTTTAATCACCCTTTACCTACTAAAGAATATTATATTGGAAGATTTTTTATGTCTTAAATTAACAAATATCACTTTTCGTAGTTTATTGAAATGATGAATTATCTTGCAATTCATATAATACATTGAAATATTTTTCAAAGGAGGTGCAAAAAATGGCAGTTATTAATGATGAATATCTCTTAAAAGCCTCGTCTCCTGTAACTGTATCAGGTGATGAAAAAGAAGTGGAGCTTGAGCTTACAGAAAACAATTTAGCATCTAATGGTACGGTTACTGGTACTGTTTATGATACCACCATTTTAATTGGTCCTAAAATAGCTGGTGCTACAGTTAAAATCTTTGACACTAGTGGTCATCCACTTATGCATACACGAACCAATACTAACGGGCAATATACATTTTCTAATGTTCCATCTGGTAGCTATTTAATTAGTGCGGTAAAAGATGGTTTCATTATGGCCGTTTCCATTACAATTGTTGTTACTAGTCTTTTACCCGTTATTCAAGACATCGTCTTACTACATGATGCCAATAAAAATCAAGGTGTCATCTATGGGACTATAAAAAATAGTGATACATTATTACCAATTAAAGATGTTGATGTGCTACTTTATAAAGAAGTTGAGGGCGTTCAAAATAAAATTGCTGCAACTAAAACAATTGATGATGGTGAATATGTTATCGAAGACCTAGATCCAGATACATATGATATTTTATTTAGTAAAAACGGATTTTTCTCAAGTGATTCTATCAGTGTCAATGTTACGGCTGGGACAAACATACTTGAATCGGTTCAATTAGATCCAAATCCAGATGCAAACACCGGCACTATTAATGGGATAATTAAAAATACCCTAGGAATAGTAATACCCAATGCTTTTGTTGGCTTATATACTGTTGTAGATGGTGAACCAGAAACCCTTATAGCTACAACTTATACTAATCTATCTGGTATATACATGTTTGGAGGCGTTGTTGCTGGTGAATATATAGTTAAAGCTAAACTTTCAGAATTAATATAATGAATAATTTATCGGCCCGAAGTAAACCTTTCATTTTAAAAGAAAGGGCAGAAAAAGAAATCAATTTGATATTAAGAGAAAGAAAAAAAGCTACTTTAACCGGCTGTTTAATTGGTTGTAAATGTCACTGCATATATAATGCTACCATTATTTTATATGATTGTATAAGTAAAAAAGTCATCATGACTAAAACTAATAATCAAGGCTTTTTTCAATTCAAGAACATTCCTTATAGTAGATATATAATTAATATCCCTGAATTTTGTGTAAAACGCGATGTCTGTGTTTGCGAAAAAGTTGTATTTACGTGTATCATTGTTAATTAAATAAAAAATCATGTTTTAAAACATGATTTTTTGTGATAAAATTTAAACAATATACATAATTTTAGCTTTAGGAAATCGTTTCTTTATTTCTCTCCTAAAAAATTTTTCGGCCTCGTCTCGATAATCTTTTTTATACCAATACTTTCCTTTACCTCTACCAGTCATAGTTTCTCGATTATATAATTTTAAAGCTTTAGGGAAGGCTTGTTCATTAATAGCATTGTGGACATAACTATAAGTCATAAAAATAATCTCAATTACTAAATCTTCTTGCACTTTATCAGATAATTGGCTTTTTAATTGGTCTAATAACTCCAGATATAGATTACTCCAATTATCTATAAATACTACCGGAGCAATTAAGATACCTATTTTGTATTCCGCTTCTTTTAACTTATTGATGGCTTTAATTCTATTTTCTAAATTAGATGTCCCCAACTCGATCTTTGTTATTATTTCCTGCGGGTTAAGGCTCATTCTAACTATCGTTTTACCATTGTGCTTTAAATCTAAAAGACTATCTACCATACTAAATTTAGTAGGAAAAGTAATAAACCCTCTTCCATCTTTGCCAAATTTTTCAATTGTTTCTTTTAAATTACCAGTAATTTGATTTTCAAGAATCAAATCACTATTACTTCCAATCTCAAAAGTACATACCTTTTCAGTTTCCAGCGATTTTTTGATAAGATTATTAAGCATATCTTCAACATTGACAAATAATCGCAAATAAGAGCACTTATTATAATTACAAACTAAATAACAATATAAACACATCGCACTACATCCAGACGATGTATAAGGAACTAAAAAATCAGAACTTTTTTCATTTGGAACATATTTATGCGTTTTTCTTACTCCAATAATTAAATATTTTTTCATTTCCACAAAATCAGCATTCGATCTTTTTTGTAATTCTTCAATTCTATTATGGCTTTCAATCTCTACCCATGGCACATCTTGATATTTTTCCAACAACATTTTTCCAAGTTTATAATCAACAATTGCCGGCTCATAATATATCTTTTTTGGTTTCATATAATCCTCCCCACAATAATAGTTTGTCCTTATCTAGGTTTTTTACTAATAACTTTTTAATTTACAAACAACAATAGTTAATGATATAATATTTAAAAGAATAATGGAGTGATTATGAAGAAAGCGGTTTTATTGGTTTTATTGTTCGGAATTATTTCTTGCTTGGCATTATTATTTATTACATATGGTACATATAAAGAAAATCTAATACTAAAAAGGCAACTTAGTGCCTTAAAAAGTGATATTAAGAAACAAAATAGTCAACTAGAGGATATCCCCCAAATAATTGATAAATTAAAAGAAGAGCAAGAAAGTTTAAAAAAACAAAAAGAAGAACAAATAAAACAATATGAAAAATGGACAAGACAAAACCAAATTTTAGAAGATTTATTAAACTAAGTTTTATTATAATCATAATTACTCTTATTTTCATTACCGTTATTCTTACTTATTTTTTATATTCCAATCAAAAAATAAAAAATGAGTTATTAGTGTCAAAAAATCTATTAATAGAAACCAAAAAAAATTATAACCAAGAAGCAAAAGAAATAAATACCTTTAACGAAGATATAAAATTTTTAGAAAATATAGCAACAAGTATTAATGAAAAAAGAACTATTTTTTTTGCAAATGCTAAAAAGTATGAAGATAAAGTAATTGCTGGTGAAGGCTCTAAAAAAATAGTTTACTTAACTATTGATGATGGACCTTTTATTATGACACCATCTTTTCTTGATATACTAGATCAATATGATGTTTTCGCTACATTCTTTCTTTTAGGAAAACCCGATGAAAAATATGACGCTATTTATAAAAGAACAGCCAATAGCGGGCATACAATAGCTAATCATACATATTCACATGCTATATGGACAGGATTATATACAAGTGCCGATTCATTTATTAATGATGTTATAAAACAAGAGAATTTTTTAAAAGATAAATTAGGCGTAAAAACCAATATTGTCAGATTCCCTGGAGGCAGCCCTACGGCTGGAAAAAACCTTAAATCCCGCATTATAGAACGTTTAAGAACATTGGGCTACGGCTATATTGATTGGAATGTCTCATCAGGTGATGGCGGAGGTAATCCAACTGAAGAAGTTCTATATAATAATGTCGTGAATGGTGTAAGACAAAAAAAAGTCAGTGTTGTATTAATGCATGATTATAGTAAAAACACCTTAGCTCAATTACCGGTAATAATAAATAATTTAAAAAATGAAGGTTATATATTTCTACCATTATTTTATGAAAGTTCAATGGTAAAAAAATAAGCTTTATATAAATGAAAATCAACTATTTAGTTGATTTTTATTGTAAACTTAAAATTAAGTGGTTTACTCTTGTATATTTTAGTATTAGTTTATATAAAAATTATTACTTATTTTATCAATTAATAAGTTAATATTATTATAACTTACATCTTTCATTAATGTAACCTATAGCGCATTTTCTAATCTCTTCCATTTTCTTTTTAGTATCTTCATTTTTATAATCTATTCTATCAACTAATATGTTTATATAATTCTTATCCTTAATATATTTTAATCCAGAATTAAAATTATAATCAAATATAAAAGCAATATACGAAACCCACAAATCTAATACAGTTTCTCTTTCCTTACTAATAATTGTTTTTCTATTCATGAACTCATTATACACTTTATCTGATATGTAATCATACTCCATTTTTTCTTTATCAAACTTATTATAATTTCTTGCCATGAAACACTTCCTTCTTTCTAAGTAATAATATTATATCACTTCGTCAGAATTTCGTGTCCTAATACCTAGTATAAATCCAATATTATATTACGAACTCATTTCTATCTTTTTATACTATTAACAATATCTCTAATGACTTCCCATTTCCAAACATATCCCAAATCACTATCTTTGTGTATTCTACCACTATATACTCCTATCTCTTTCATAAAAGGCGATCCCCACATTGCTATTCCACCATTAAAATGATTATCCCAACCGGCCTCATTATAATAAATCACTGGAGAACCAGACTGACCTTGCCTAGTTTTACTATCAATTAGGAATACTGGCAAATCTACCTTATCAATATTTAAACCCAAACTTGGGTCGCTTGCTATTGTTCCAGATGTCCAAACAGCATGCGGTTCTTCCTTACTTTTTATAGTATATCCTAATGGGAATCCCAAAACAAACACATTTTCAGTAACATTTAACTCATATTCGCAATGAATATCAAATTTATCCTTATAATGAACATAATTACTATCTTCATTCAAAGGAATAACGACTACATCTACCTTAGCACCAAAAGCAGGATGCTCATACCATATTTTTTCGCCCTCCGCATTGTATAAATCAATTATTTTTTCTAACCATGTGTAATTATCAAAATCAAAATATCTTTTATATCTAACAATCAATTTATTTGGTATAGCAGAGCATTCGCTTGTGATAGGATTGACTCCAGATACTACATGCCAATTCGTTACAAGATATCCTTGACAATAGTTTATTTGAAAACCCGTGGCAGACCCCAACTCTAAGTCATCTCTAAATATCCTTATAAAAACAGGTTTGGAGGAATTTTCATTCTCGATATTTTCTTTGCTCATTTTATCGCCTCACTTATCAACTATATTTTACCACAAATATGAATAAGGTTATAGATATTGAATATGCCAATATATAAGAAGGCCCCATCCCTTTTTTTACTTTTTTGAAATATAAAAAAACAATCTAAGTATAAAACTTAAATTATCCTTTTAATTTTGATTGAAAAACGGCTAATTTTACCTATCAAAAATCTTTATATTTATTGCGAAACCGCCTATAAAATATAGGACTGAGTTCACATAATGGACATTTGGTGGAGCTGAGGGGAATTGAACCCCTGTCCGAAAGTAACCCAATATAAATATCTACAAGTTTAGTTAATTAAAAAGTTTCGCTATATAAAAAATTAATTAACCAATAATTATATAGCTAGTTTAGTAAAATTCATTTCTTTTCCTAAACAAAAAAGAAATATAACCTGTAAAAATAAGCCTCAAATATTCCCCACAGGTAAAGGAATATAAGAAGCGCTACGCATATTTATTAAGCGAAAGCTACTTGATTTCTGTTTCCAGTTATTTTTATTTTGCACTTAACGTATGCCGACGACTTGCCATTTATATCCTATTAAATCCGTCGAAGCCAAATCAGCCCCATGAACTGTATTATAACATAAAAGATAGAACTTTTCAATTCTATCCTCTCTTTAGCGACTTCTCGACGTCTCTTTTTATATCTCTTTCTTTAATGGTTTCTCTTTTATCATAAAGTTTTTTACCTTTACATATACCTAAAAGAATCTTGGCTTTATTTCTAACAAAATAAAGTTTTAAAGGAATCAATGTATATCCTTCTAATTTAATCTTATCATTTAATTTTCGTATTTCACTTTTATGTAAAAGTAATTTTCTACTTCTTGTCTCTTCATGATTAAAAATACCGCCTTCATTATATTGAGCAATAAACATGTTTAATAAGATCACCTCGCTCTTTCTAACAATAGCGTAGCTATCTTTAATATTAGCTGAACCTTTTCTAATTGATTTAATTTCTGTCCCTTTTAACGCAATTCCACATTCATATTCTTCTTCAATAAAATAATCATGGTGGGCTTTTCTATTTAATATTTCCATCTTATCACTCCAAACTCGTTACTTGTATAGTATTATCATATTGCATTAACACACTTTTATATTTAGTATAATAATCTTGATATCCCGGTAAAAGAGTATTGGTTAGTTCATCATATGGATATATTTGAAAATTTTTCCAATCGATATACTTAGTATAAATTAAATCAGCCTTTATATCACTAAAAGATATACTTGAGGTTTGATCCTCGTTAACTTGTTTTGTTATATTTAAAGATACCAAGGCCCCAGTTAAACGATCAATTCCTTGTTGACCAGATATATAATTACCTAATGAATATAGAACTAAGGTGTTATTAATATATTGAATAGGTTGTAATACATGAGGATGATGGCCAATTACTAAATCAACCCCTAAACTAGCTAAATAATTAGCTATTCTTGTTTCTTCCTCGGTTGGAGTTTGGGTATATTCACTACCCCAATGCATAGCAATTATTAATAAGTCAACTTTATCTCGCAATTTTTCAATATCTTCTTTTGCCTTTTCATCACTATAGATGTTGGTTAAATATTCTTTACCCGTTGGTGGCAATAAACCATTAGTAACAGTCGTATAAGATAGCATAGCATATTTAATGTTATTTTTCTCTTTAATTCTAAGTTCCCCTCTATCTTCCCAACTTGTATAAGAACCAGCCGTTAAGACATCTTTAGTTTTCCAATAGGCGGTTGAATATAATACGCCAACCTCATTTTTATCCATAGTATGATTATTAGCTAAGGAAACTAAATTAAAACCTAAGCTAACCATACAGTCCCCAATCTCATCAGGCGAATTAAATCGGGGATACGTTGATAATCCTAAATTTTTACCACCAATAATGGATTCTTGATTATAAAAGGCTAAATCATAGTTATTGATAAGGGGTTCTATATATTTCATCTGCTTACAAAAGTCATACGTTCCATCACCTTTAGAAGCATCACTATAAACCGTCTTATGAATTAAAACATCACCAGTTGCCACCATACTAAGATTGTAATATTTAGGATATGTTTCTACTACTTTTTCTGGAACTGGGGTATTAGTTTTCTCTGGAACATTAAAAAGTACATATAAACAAAAACCTAAAGCAATACATAATAAGAGAAATGCTACTTTAACTCTCTTTTTTAACCTTCTTTTCTGTTTTTTCATTTTCATCATTCCCCTTTACTATTTCAAAGTCAATTTGTCTATCTTCTTTAGATGCTCTTACTACTTTAACACATACCATATCTCCAATAGTATATTTCTGTTTAGTTCTTTCTCCTATTAAAGACAAAGTAGCTTCATTAAAATGAAAGAAATCTTTCATATCCGTAATTGGCACTAATCCTTCTATCATATTGTCTAATTGTACAAATAAACCGAAATTAGTGACTCCCGAAATCATTCCTTGATATACTTCTCCAATATGTTTTTCCATATATTCTGCCATCTTCATTGATTCAACTTCGCGTTCACATTCAACTGAATCTAGTTCTTTTTTTGAAGAATGTTCACTTATATAAATAAGTTTTTCATCCCAATGATTAATCATGTTTATATCTAAATCATGATTAACCAGATAAGTTCTAAGTAATCGATGAACAGTTGTATCAGGATACCTTCTAATTGGTGAAGTGAAATGCGTATAACATTTGCTAGCTAAACCAAAATGCCCTAGGTTCTCTTTCCGGTATTCCGCTTTTCGCATTTTTCTAAGTAGTAAATCCGTTAATATCCTAGCTTCTTTTTGATCTTTAACAAATTCAAGTAATCCTTGAATAATTTTAGGATTAATATTTTTCATATTACCAGTATAATTATAACCCAAACTACTCAAAAAGGTTAGAAATTCTCTAATATTTTCTTCTTTTGGATATTCATGAACCCGGTAGATAAACGGTAATTCCATCATGGTAATATGCGTTGCTACACATTCATTAGCAGCTATCATAAAGTCTTCAATTAAATTTTCTCCTACTCCACGATCTCGTAAAGTAACTTCATAAGGAATGCCTGCTTCATCAACTAAGATCTTAGCTTCATCGGTATCGAAATCCAATGATCCGCGGCTTTTCTTAAAATCTCTTAAAATATCAGCCAGTTCTTTCATTAACTTTAAATCACTGACAAATTGTTCATAACCCTCAGGCACAATATTCTCTTCTAGAATTTTATTAACACATTTATAAGTCATTTGTATAGCTGACCTTATTACACTAGGATATATCTCATAACTAACAATATTACCCTTAGTATCAATAATCATCTCACAAGACATAGTTAAACGATCAACTCCGGGATTTAAAGAGCATATCCCATTAGATAACTGATGGGGAAGCATCGGAATAACTCGATCAACTAAATAAACACTGGTTCCTCTATCTAGGGCTTCTTTATCAAGGGCTGAATCTTCTTTAACATAATATGCAACATCAGCAATATGTACCCCTAATTGATAGTTACCATTAGCCAGTTTTACAATGGAAATAGCATCATCTATATCTTT
>CAZHWO010000005.1:0-11259 GCA_964536075.1 uncultured Muribaculaceae bacterium
CGACAATTACTAACCGTTGTTAAAGGAGTTATACCTATTAAAGCTTATTCCTACATATACTTACTTCCTATTGAAGTGGACACAAAAAAAGTATATAAAAATGACTGGAAAGGACGCCCTAAAAGATTAAATTATATCGATAAAAAATAATTAAGGAAGTCTCTAAACTATAGAGATTTTTTTATGATATAATTTGTTTAGGTGATAAAATGAAAGAAATAATAGAGATATTAACGAGACTTAATAAAACGATAGCAACAATGGAATCTTGTACTGGTGGGGGAATAGCTAATGCCATTACCAATGTTGAAGGATCTAGTGAAGTATTAAAATTTAGTGCGGTTACTTATGCTAATGAGTATAAAATAAAGATGGGAGTAGCTAAAGATGTTATTGATCAGTATTCGGTTTATAGTATAGAGGTGGCTAACGAAATGAGTAAAAAAATTAGCGATTTTGCTCAAGCTGATTATGGTATTGGGGTAACAGGTAAGCTAAATAGAGTAGATAAACATAATTTAAGTGGTCAGGATAATCTTGTTTATATCAGTATTTATGATCGGGATAATAATCAATTTTATAATATGTCTATTAAAGTTACAATGATTTCTAGACAAGAAAATAAAGACTTAGTGATTGAAAAGATTATAAATGAATTAAAAAAAATATTAAACTAGTAAGTAATAATTATTGGTGGAAATCATGGTGATGAATATAGTGATGAATATAGTGAGGCAGCTAATGTCAGTTCTTTTGCCATGACTTTCTTAGTAATTACGCTAATAATTGGGGCGATTGTTTTATTTGTTATTAATCAAATAAATGTTAGGGAAAGAAAATATGAAATTGGAGTTTTACGAACAATTGGTATGAGAAAATCATTTCTGACAATTCAGTTTGCTAGTGAATTATTAATTATTACAATAGCTAGCTTAATACTTGGAGCTGGTCTAGGAGCTTGTTTATCAGCACCGGTTGGAAATATGTTGTTAGCTAACGAAATTACTTCCAGTAAGGAATCAACTAATGCTGTTAAAGATAATTTTGGCGGTAATATGCCTGGTGGTCCAACGAATAATAATCAGAACAGTTCTAGTAATCGTGGTAATTTTGATATGAGTAAAGTTAATGGGCTGGTTTCCATTCAAGCTTATGATTCAATTGATGCAGTGGTCGATTTTACTGTTGTTTTAGAATTATTACTAATTGGTATTGGTTTAACTTTGATTAGTAGTATTTCTTCAATGATTAGTATTCAAAGATTCTCACCCCTAGAAATATTGAAGGAGCGTGGATAAAATGGCTAAAGTATTAAGATTAGAGAATGTTAGTTATCGTTATAATGATGCTAAAAAGGATGAATATGTCTTTAAAAACATTAATTATGATTTTGAATTGGGTAAAGTTTATGTTATTAAAGGAAGAAGTGGTTCTGGGAAAACGACCTTACTTTCTTTAATAAGTGGCTTAGAGAAATGTACTGAGGGAACAATTTTTTATGAAGATAAAGATTTAAAGAAGATGGATTTAGATGTTTATCGAAATACCCATATTGGGATTGTTTTCCAAAGTTATAATTTATTACCTCATTTAACAGCCATTGAAAATATAATCCTTGCGATGGATATTGCTAAATTGAAAATACCCAATAAGAGATCACGAGCTTTAGAATTAATGCTAAGAGTTGGACTTAATGAAAGTCATGCCAATCGAAGAGTTTTAAGATTATCTGGAGGAGAACAACAACGGATAGCTATTGCCCGGAGTTTAGCCTATAACCCTAAGATAATTATTGCCGATGAACCAACAGGTAATCTTGATAAAGAAACAGAGCATGAAATTCTAGAGATTTTTAAAAAGCTAGCTCATGATGATCATAAATGTGTAATTATTGTTTCCCACTCACTTAATGTTGGCAGTCAAGCCGATGTTATTTATGAACTTAAATGAAAAAAGGGTCTTTTAATTAGATCCTTTTGACTTTTTTAATAAGATATATTATAATGAATTTATCAACGATGAAGGAAAAGAGTAATAATAATTAATATTAAAGAGAGTTAGTGGCTGGTGAGAACTAATATAATTAATAATTATGAAGACGTTCTGGAGTTACTTATGAATATTAGTAAGATAAGTCGGTAATGGCCGTTATACATTAAGTGATTATATATTTTAATATATAATAATTTGGGTGGTACCGCGGATTTACAGTTATTCGTCCCTTTATTGGGATATAACTGTTTTTTTATGAATGGGAAAGGAATTAGATTATGGAAAGAATTTATGTAAAGGATTTAAAGGAATATTTTAATCAAGAAGTAGAGTTGGTAGGTTTTATTGATAATATAAGAGATTTACAATATGTGCAATTTGTTATTTTAAGAGATATTACCGATAAAGTTCAAATAACGATTGAAAAGAATGATGAAAATCGAGAGTTAAACGAGCTTGTTTCTTCATTAACTAACGAAAGTACGATAAAAGTAAAGGGGAGACTTTTAGCTAATGAGAAGGTAAAATTAAATGGTCAAGAAATTATTCCCTCAGAAATAATTGTGACCAGTAAAAGTTTGGAAGAATTACCATTAAACTTTAAAGATAGTAATGTTGCTTTATTAGATACAAGGCTTGATTATCGTTTTATTGATTTACGAAGTGAAAAAAATACGTTGATCTTTAAGATTCAAAGTTGCTTTGTTGAAGCTATGAGGGAATTTCTATATAGGGAGAATTTTATTGAAATTCATACTCCTAAAATAATTAAAACCGCTAGTGAAAGTGGTTCAGAGGTATTTGAGTTGAAGTATTTTGATGCTAAAGCTTATTTAGCTCAGAGTCCTCAATTTTATAAACAAATGGCAATGGCTAGTGGTTTAGAAAAGATATTTGAAGTAGCCCCAGCTTTTCGTGCGGAAAAATCGAATACTTATCGCCATGCTACAGAATTTACTTCTTTTGACTTAGAATTAAGTTATATTAATTCTTATGAGGATGTTATGGAGCTGGAAGAAAGATTGCTTATAGCTGGCTTAACGAAAGTAAGGGAAATTTATGGTGAAAAGATTAAAGAACTTTTTGGAAAAGAAGTAATTATTCCAACAAGGCCTTTTCCAAGAATAAAATTACAAGATCTTTATCAGGAATTAGCTAAAAGGTATGCTTATAATATACCAAGTGAAGATGTTGGTGATATGAATAGTGAAGCCGAAAAGTTAACAAGTCGTTTTGCTTTGGAGGAATATGGCCACGAATTTATTTTTGTTACGGATTATAGTGCCAAAAAAAGAGCTTTTTATCATATGCGCAAAGATGGTATCCCACAAGGTTATGACTTAATTTGGCGTGGATGCGAAATAACTACTGGTGCTCAAAGAGAACACCGTTATGACATTTTAAAAGACCAAGCTGGGGAAAAAGGTTTAGGCGAAGATATAAAATTTTATATGGAATTCTTTAAATATGGTTGTCCTCCTCATGGTGGTTTTGGCATAGGTGTTGATCGCTTAACTATGCTACTGTTAGGATTACCTTCATTAAAAGAAACAATGTTCTTATTTAGAGGACCAAATAGATTAACACCATAGTGTAAATTAAATCAATTGTATAATATTATCCATGTAAAGGAGGAATTTTATATGAAAAATATTTTAAAAAAAGGCGAAAAGATACTTTGGGAAGGAAGACCAAAGAAAATAAGTTATTTAGTAAGTAGACTAGTGCCTCTTATAATTATATTATTAGTATTTGGAACTTTTTCCTTTTTTGTCTTTAGAATCTTTTTTAAAGTTAGTGATACTGCTTCAAGTATGACCAATTTAAATTTAAATATTAATGACCTAACTAAGAACCCGAAAAAAATAGAGAGTCAGTTTCGTCAGATTTATGAAAATTATAAGCAAGAGCATGAAAAGGAATTAAAAGAAATTGAAGAGGCAAGAACTAAAGAAGACACAGAACATAGTCAAAAATTATCGGGCTTAAGTGAAGAACATCAGCAAATAATTAATCGTATTCAAGGAAAATATTTTGAAAATATTATGAAATGGAAAAAGGATTATAGCAATATAGCGTATCAAAAAGATCTAAGTTCGGAAAAAACACGATATGAAAATGAAGTTAACCTTGAAAATGAACGATATAATAACCAAATAGCGTCTTTAGAAACAAAATATGGGTTAATAAGTGATATTGTTTCCTATGTTGATGAGGATGGTTCAGTTAATATAAGTTCCTTAACAAGTGAAAATTATAATAATATGTTAGAAAATTTTAATGTAGTTAGTGGTGCGGTCTTTAATATATTTAGTATTTTTAAGATTATCGCTTTGTTACCATTTGCTCTGGTATTACTTTTGTTGGTTAGTGGTATTGTAGGAGTAGTAATTCAATCAAGAAAATTATATTATGCGGCAACGGATCGAAGATTAATTATTCAACATGGAATAATTGGTCTGGATTATCGTTCATTTGAGTATACCAAAATTGATGATTTATATGTTAAAGTAGGTCTATTTGATAAAATATTTAAAACCGGTTCCATTTCTTTAGTAGTGGAATATGGTTTAAATGGTAATAGAACAAGTACCTTTCAACATATTTTCGGAGAAAATAACGCTTTCTTAAATATTGAAAAACCTTATGAAGTATTTAATAAAATTCAAAAAATTAGTAAAGATTTAAGAACCGATGTTTATTATCCCAATGATTTAAGACCTAAAGAGAATAAGGGCTATAAAACAAAATATAAAAGATAGTTATTAAAAACCCCAGTAATTTTTACTGGGTTTTTTGATAATTAGTGTCGACTTTTAAATTTTATGCTATAATATTGGTAGTTATAATAAATAGTTCCAGAGAGGTTTAATATGCAGTATTCTTTTATTTTGTCCCAAATATTTGTTATAATAGCCGTACTTTTACAAGGGGTAAGTTATTTAAACAAAGATAAGAAAAAAATAATGTTTTTATGTACTTTTTATGCAATTTTCTATGGTTTACAATATTTATTATTAGGAGCGATGACAGGCTTAGCGATGAATATGGTCAATATTATTAGAAATATTTGGTTTTATTACAATGCCAAGGGGAAACGAAAAAACAAACCATATATGTTGTTAATAATCTTAATGTTAGTGGCAACAACCGGTATGCTTACCTATGCTAATATATATAGTTTAATCCCTATAGCGGCTGCTTCTATTATTACCTATTCATTATGGCAGAGTAAGACAGGAGTTTTTCGGCTATTATCATTACCCATTAGTATTTTATGGATTACCTATGATATCTATTGTCATTCTATTTTTGGAGTAATAGCTGAAACAGTTCTATTAGGTTTTGAATTACTAGGAATCTATAAATATGATGTCAAAAAGAAAAAAAGATTAATGGAAGAAAATTCCTTTTGTTGACAGAAAAGGGTTAAGCGTTTATAATGAAATTAGAAAATGATGAAGAAGAAGAGTACATTACTAATTAAATTAACAGAGAGTTAGTGGTTGGTGGGAACTAATATTAAGGGTAATGGAAGAAACTTTGGAGTGAATAATCGTTTAAGATATTCCGTTAACGGCGTTAAAGTAATAAGATGTAGCGATAGCTATAATTAAGGTGGTACCACGATAGATTCGTCCTTATGTTAGGATTAGAGTCTTTTTTACTTTTAAGGAGGATTTTTATGACCAATAAAGAACTTGCGGAATTAATATTCCCAAATGTGACAAAAACAATTGATGATTATGAAAGAAAGTATCCCGAAAGAGATTTGAAAGAGGGAGCAGTAGTATCCCGTTTTGCGCCTTCGCCAACCGGATTTGTGCATATGGGGAGTTTACTAACAACCTTTATTGCAAGAAAGATACCCAAAGATACAGGGGGGGTATTTTATTTAAGAATTGAAGATACCGATCAAAAAAGAAATTTAGAAAATGGGATTGGGGGGATTATTGATGACTTAAATGTTTTTGATATTACTTATGATGAAGGAATGATTTCGGAAACCGAAAGTAAAGGTCAATATGGTCCCTATATTCAAAGTGATAGAAAAGAAATATATGAAGTTTTTACTAAACATTTGATTGAACAAGGTTTAGCATATCCATGTTTTTGTAGTGAAGAAGCTTTAGCAGCAATGCGAGAAATTCAAGAAAAGCATAAACAAAGACTTGGTTATTATGGTAAGTGGGCTGTATGTCGTAATTTAACGAATGAAGAAAGAGCCGAAAGAATCAAAAAGGGTGATAGCTACATCATTAGATTTAAATCATTAGGCGATTTTAATAAAAAAGTAATCGTTAAAGACTTAGTTCGAGGGACTATTGAGTTTCCGGAAAATGATTTAGATGTGGTTTTAATTAAAAATGATGGCTTACCGATTTATCATTTAGCGCATGTTGTTGATGATCATTTGATGCATACAACGCATATTTTAAGAGGAGAAGAATGGCTTTCATCAACCCCAATTCATATTCAATTATTTAAAGCTTTTGGTTTTGAGCTTCCAAAATATGCCCATCTAGGTTTAGTTATGAAAATTGATGAAACCGGGACAAGGAGAAAATTAAGTAAAAGAAAAGATCCGGAAGCAGCGGTTAGTTTTTATCATGAAAAAGGCTATCCCGTTGAAGCGGTTAAATTGTATTTATTAACCTTAGCTAATTCTAATTTTGAAGGTTGGATGGACGCCAATCCGGATAAATCCATTGATGATTTTCGAATTGACTTTAAAAAGATTAGTGTTAGTGGGTCACTATTTGATTTAGAAAAAGTGATTAATATTACCAAAAACTATTTAAGTAAATTAACAGCCTTAGAGGTTTACCACCTTGTCTTAAATTGGGCCCAAGAATTTGATCAAGCTTTCGCTGATCTCTTAATTAGATATAAAGATTATTCTATTAAGGTTTTTAATATTGAACGAGAGCAGAATAAACCAAGAAAAGATTTTGCTTGTTATAGTGAAGTTAAGAGTCAAGTGTTTTATATGTATGATGAATTATTTAATAATGTTGATTATGAATGGCAAAAAATAAATAATAATCAAGAGATTAATAATATGCTAAATATTTATCTAAATAAATATTATAATATAGATGATGATAAAGAAACTTGGTTTAGTAAAATCAAATTATTATGTGATCAATTAGGCTTTGCTTCCGATATGAAAGCTTATAAGGAAAAGCCGGATAATTACAAAGGCAATATAGCTGATGTTAGTATGGTTATTAGAGTAGCACTTACTAGTAAATCGATGACACCAGATTTATATGAAATTATGAAATTACTGGGGGTTAAGCGTATCCAGGAACGAATAAATTTAGTTAATAAAAAAGGTAATTAATTATTACCTTTTTTTAGTTAAAATATATTTATTTGGATCATTAATTGTTTCTGGTGTAATGATTAGCCGTTCATACATATTAGGATGACCAAGCACTTCAAAAGTAGCTTTTGATAGAGCTGTTTCAACAATGGAGTTTAGACTTCTAGCTCCTGTTCCAAGAGAGGCGGCCTTTTTGGCAATTTCTTCGATGGCTGTTGCATAGTCTAATTTTACACCTTGGGAATTAAAGAACTTGCGATTTAAGACCAGATTACTACTTTGAGATTTTTTCAAAATTTGTTTGAATTCCTCGACCCCTAATTTATTTAGAAAGATTTTTAAATGGCATCGCCCTAAAAATTCTGGAGGCATACCATATTTAACGAAAGCGGCATTATCAACAACCGATGTTTGATTACTTAGTTCATGGTGTTGATTAAAACCTAATTTTCTTTCTCTAATTTGATCAATTTCTGAAAAGGCTCCGGCCACAATAATAGTTAACCTAGAGGTATCAAAAGTTACGTGATTACTACGGGGAACAATTTGGCATTCATTGCCTTCCATCATTTTAAGAAGTGAATTAAGAACTCCTTTACCGGCAACACTATCACTTTTACCATCAGGATTAGCTTTTTTATCAATTTCATCAATAACTAAAATTCCTCGCTCAGCTAAAGCCAGATCACCATCAGCTATTTCATATAAATTGATTAACATTTCTTCAATACTTTTTCCCACATAGCCGGCAATAGTATATTGGGTAGCATCTTCAACAACTAAAGGTAAAGCTAGCTCTTTCTTAAGTGAACGAACAATTTCCGTTTTACCAACACCTGTTGGTCCCGCAAGAAGAATATTAGTTTTAAGTTTAGGATCTTCAATAAGTTGATTCTTCATAATGGCTGTTAAGATCTGTTGAACCTGTTCATCTTGAAATAAAACATTCCGAATAACTTTTTGGTATATCTGCGTTATATTCTTAGCTTTAGGTTTAGTTTTTGGTGCTAGGGTTTCATATGTCGTTTCCTTGGTTGGCTGTGGGGTTACTAATACTAAACTTTTATTGGGGTTTTCATTCGGAATATTTTTAATGGCTTTAATACTTTTAGCGACAGGTTTTTGATTAGCTATAGCAAAATAAAAGTCCCGGCTATCATCAATACTATGTGTTTCTAAATTAGTCATATCAGTCTTATAGACAATAACTTCGTCACATGAATCCTCAATATGTAAAAAATAGGAATATTTAAGGACGTCATCAATATAATCAGACATTAATCGTTTAATTTCTGTATCAGTAAAATCAATCAATTTTTTACCATCTATCAAAGAATCAGCAGTAAGTGGAAAACCATAACACTGCGTATGATCTTCAAAGGCGGCATCAGTAATGGGAAGATAACCTTGTTCATCTTTAGTTATAAAAAGATCTTCATCTAATTGCCCTTCTATAACCATCTTAGGTATAAGAAAGGAAGAATCTTCATTATTAGCTATACAATCAAATAAAACGGCAATATCGTATTTTCCTTTTTTACTCATATTATTTTCCCCCATAGGGATTATTCTAACAAACCATGTTATTAAATGCAATAAAAAGATATGTAAAATAAAGAAAAATGTTATAATTGAAATAGGTGGTATAAATGTTAAAAAAAGGTGATACTTTTACTGTTAATATAATAAAACAAGATCATTTTGATAATGGAATAGCTAAAATAGATGATTTTTTACTTTTTGTTAAACAGGGTTTACCAGGCGATCAGGCTTTAATTAAAGTGACTTCTGTTAATAAACATTATGCTAGGGCAGATATAATAAAATTATTGACAATGTCAAGAAAAAGAGTTGAACCGATCTGTCCCTTTTATAATATTTGTGGCGGCTGTCAAATTATGCATGAACACTATCAAGAGCAATTAGCATTTAAAGAAGCAAAAGTAACAGAATTATTTGAAAGAAACTTCGAAGATAATATTAAGATTAATCATATTATTTCTGATGAAGCTCTTAATTATCGAAATAAAGTTACTCTGCATGTAAAAAATGGCCAGATAGGTTATTATCAAGCTAAATCCAATGATTTAGTAGTCATTGATAAATGTGTACTTCTTCATCCGTTACTAAATAAATATCTTTTAAAGATAAAAAAATTATTGACTAATGAAAACAGTGAAATAATGATGCGGGTAAGCTTTGATAATGAAGAGATTTTAATAAGCATCGAAGGAGAATTTAAAAAGCTTGATAAACTTAAGAAAGAGGATATCTCTTTATATTATAACAATCAATTAATAAAGGGTAAGGGTTATATTATTGAAAAGCTTAATAACATGTCTTTTCGTCTTAATCATAAATCCTTTTTTCAAGTTAATCCTAAAATGGCTGCTAAATTATATGAACAGGTTACTAAACTAAGTGCTGGGTCGCATCAGGTTTTAGATTTATATTGTGGAGTAGGTGGTATGGGTCTTTTAGTAAGTAAAAAAGTTAAACATGTTACAGGTATAGAAATTGTGGAAGAGGCTATTAAAGAAGCTAATAAAAATAAAGAAATTAATATAAGAGATAATGTTGATTTTATAGCTAAGGATGTAAAAAACATAATTAACCAATTATCTAATATTGATTTAGTAATTGTTGATCCGCCACGCGAAGGATTAACAGATGATGTAATAAATGGTTTGAAGCAAATTAACTCTGAAAAAATTATCTATGTTTCTTGTGATTTAAATACTTTAATTAGAGATCTTAAAAAACTATCAGCTAACTATGAAATAAAAAGTGTAGATATTTTTGATATGTTTCCCAATACTTATCATGTTGAATGTGTGTCAGTGCTAGATCTTAAAGGAGCTATAAAAACATTGAAAAATAGGGAAAAATCCGAAATTTTGAAAAATGAATAAAAAAATAATTGGTAATGAGAATAATATTATTTTTTATGATAATAGAGATGACAATCTAAAAATATAGGTAATGTTTTTGCTGTGCAAAGACCGGCAATAACAAAGTACATAAATAACATTTATGCTGAAGAGGAATTAGAGGAAGAAATCACATGTTCCATTTTGGAACATGTGGGTAATGACAGAAAGCAGGCATATAATACTAAATATTATAATTTAGATATGATAATATCTATTGGATTTAGAGTAAATTCAAAAAAGGCAATAAAGTTTAGAACTTAGTAAAATAAAGGAAAATAAATTATTTTAAAGTGGTATTAGGATAATAGTGACTTAATATTTGTTGATATGAATATCCTTCATTAGCCATCCCATTAGCACCATACTGACTCATACCGACTCCATGGCCATAACCTCTTGTAACAAAAGTAGCTATGCCGTTAGTAATAACAATATCAAAATCAGCGGATCTTAAACCTAGGAGATTACGTAACTGAACACCGGAATAAATAACATCTCCAATTTTTATTTGATTAATGCGATTACCACTGGTTCTTGATAGAACTTCAATGGAAGTGATTTCATTAAAGGGAATGCCTAAGATAGAACTTATAATATTAAAGTCTTTTGGGGTTTCGCGAAGATAACTACTAGCTTGTAAATCCCAATGACTATCAACACTAATTAAATAGGGATAACTATTGCCCCAAACAGTTTGAGCATCTTCGGTTTGTCCATTACTAGTTGAATGATAAACGGCTTCAATATAACTGCCATTATAAGTTAAGGATTGACCCTTTGTTGTTGTAACGGCATTTTTTATTTTGTTATAATAGGTTTGGTAACTGCTTCCCCATAGTGTTTGTAATTGACTTTGATCTTTATAAACTTGAGTCGAAGTGGTATCAGTTAGAACTTGGTTAGCAGCTATTCTTTTTAACGCATAAGTGCGAGCTAAAACACTTTGAGCTTTTAAGGCTTCAATATTAAAGGATGCCGGCATCTCAGCGGCGACAACGCCAATAA
>CAZHWO010000005.1:11359-22008 GCA_964536075.1 uncultured Muribaculaceae bacterium
CTGGTTTTTGAAAAAGATTAATGGCTTCAACATATTGATAATCGGTTTTTTCTTTATTCGGATATTCTAAATTAGAAATAAGCAGGGTACCAATAATAATACTACCAACTACTAAAAAAACCTTGCCTTTATTAAAGTTTATTTTTTGATCCCGTATATATTTAGTAACTTTATGGTAAATATTTTTGATCTTTTCTTCTTTATTTTTTATATTAAAATCGACACTAAACTCACTTGATAAATCAATAAAAAGAAATAAAGTATCCTCTTCTTTGTCATTTATAATTACATGTTTGGAAAACATAGTATCACCATTTTTATTATTAATAAAAATAGCAATATCATACTTACATAATAAAAATGTGTAAGAAATTACACACTTTTAGATAAAAAATTTAGGTTTATTATCGTCAATTGGTTTTTCATAATTGGTTGTGGTTTCATGCTTTTCTACTTTTCTTACTTCCTCTTTTGGTTCGTATTTCCCATCACTCTTAACTGCCCCCATAATTTTAAACATCGTTTTAGCATTGCCCCATAGTGGTTTTACTTGATTGACAACAGGAATAGCTTGATTTATGACACCTAGGGTTCTCTGGGTATTATTAAGAAGCGAAGACCAATTAGTTGTTCTAAAACCACCTATTATTCCAGATAATAACCCAGGTCGATATGGATAGGAATTTAAACCCAAGCCTCTACCTAAACTGGCATATGGATATAGACCATTATAATTATTGAACATATGACTGGCTCCTTTACTCTTATTATATGTAAATCACAAAAAAAGTTTAAAAAATTTTATAGTTATGATATACTAAGAATAATAGGAAAGATAGGAGAGATTTCTATGAATGAAACCAATGAAAAAAGATTTATCAATGATCCAGTACCTACTGGTATGCCGCAAAACAATGAACCACCTAAACAAGATGTTAGGGGACAATTAAAAAATTTTAGTTATACTATTCAAAGACCAAATGGTAAAAAGTTTAAAAGTACTTTTGAAGCCTATAATGCCCAAGAGGTTCGCAATTTTTTTGCTAATGAAGGGTATCAAGTTATAGATGTTAAAGTAGCGACAGGTTTTAATATGAATATTGGTGGTCCTAAAAAATTAAAAGCAGCAGAATTAGCTTTTATGTTAACACAATTGGCGACTTATCTAAGAGCTGGTATTCCTTTAATTGATTCGGTAAGAATATTAGCTAAACAGTCAACTAGTAAAGAAAGACGAAAAATTTTTGAACGCGTAGTTTATGATTTGTTAACAGGCGAGAGTTTTTCACGGGCTTTAGCTCGTCAATCAAAGGTTTTCCCAAGATTGTTAATTAATATGGTTAAAACAGCGGAATTAACTGGTGATTTGCCGGCCGTCTTAGATGATATGTCGGATTACTATACATCGTCTGATCAAACAAGAAGACAAATGATAAGTGCGATGACTTATCCAACCGTTATTTTCTTTTTTGCTATTATTGTTGTTTCCTTCATATTAATGTATGTTGTTCCGCAATTTGTTTCATTATTTAATGATCAAGGAGCGGCTTTACCGACGACCACAAAATTAGTAATAAGTGCGAGTAATTTTCTAAGAGTTAATTCGATATGGATTGTTATTGGTATTTTAGCCTTATATATTATTTATCGAATTCTCTTTATGAATGTTCGTGGTTTTAAAAAAGGTATGCAGACTTTCTATATGAGATTGCCGGTTATAAGTAAAATTATTATTTATAATGAGGTAACCATGTTTACTAAAACGTTTGCTTCTTTATTAAATCATGGGGTTCAAATTACCGATAGTATGGAAGTTTTATCTAACCTTACCGATAATGAAATATATAAATCGATTATTGATCGAACATTAGCTAATTTAAGTAAAGGTTCAAGAATATCCGATGCTTTTAAAGATCATTGGGCGTTTCCGGTTATTGCCTATGAAATGCTAGTGACTGGTGAAAATACCGGTAAATTAGGCTTAATGATGGGGAAAGTTGCCGATTATTTTGCTTTATTACATAAAAATGTTGTTGACCAAATTAAGAGTTTAGTCGAGCCAACATTAATTGCGTTATTAGCAGTAGCTGCAGGATTTATTATATTGTCGATCGTTCAACCAATGTTTGGTATATATAACGCGGTATTATAAAAGGGAGGATGTATGACAATTGTTTATGTGACCTGTTTCTTTGTCTTAGGACTTATTTTAGGATCTTTCTATAATGTAATGGGATTTCGACTTCCACAGAAAAAGTCCATTATTAAACCGAGATCTAGTTGCCCTAGGTGTTCCCATATCTTAAAATGGTATGAGTTAATTCCGGTTCTTTCTTTTATTATTCAGAAAGGCAAATGTCGAAATTGTGGTAATCGTATATCTTTGTTTTATCCTTTTACAGAATTAATAACCGGGATTTTGTTTGCTGCATCTTATTTTGTTTTTGGGTTAAGTGGTAATTTGGTAATTAGTTTATTGATTATTTCTTTTTTGGCAATTGTAATTGTTAGTGATCTAAATTATATGATTATTCCCGATGAGATAACGGTGGTATTTAGTCTTCTCCTTATAATGACAAAATTAATTTTGGGAGGAATATCACTACTTTTAAGCAGCTTGTTATCAGGCATAATTATGTTTTTAGCTATGTACTTAATTATGTTACTAGGTAACTTTCTTTTTAAGAAAGAAAGTCTTGGTGGGGGCGATATCAAATTAATGTTCTTTATTGGTTTGACGCTTAATCCACTTCTTTCGATTTTGGCTATTTTTATTGGTAGTCTTATTGCTTTAATACCCGCTATTTATTTACAAGTTAAGAAAAATGAGAAAATGGTGCCCTTTGGTCCTTTCTTATTAATTGGTAATTTGTTTGTTTTCTTAACTAAAATAGATATCGATAAACTTAAAATGTTACTTATTAAATAAAAGGTTAGATGATTCTAACTTTTTTTTAAAAGTTAGAAATTTTAGGAAGTTTTACTAAACTCTTAAAAATCAGTTTCTACCGGTTTTATAAGCTTTTTTTATTTAAGGAAGTTTAGTTTATGCTATTATCAATTTATAATATGATGGAGCTTAAATTAAAATAAATATAAAATTAAAGAAAAAAAGTCTGGTAAAATCTAATAAAGTGTAATAATTAATATGAAGGGTGGTAAAGATGATGAATAAAAATAAAGAAATGAAAAATTATACAGAAACAAATTTTGAAAATATAAAACACATCAATGAATTTGGTAATGAATATTGGGAAGCTCGTGAATTATATAAAGTGTTAGAATACCATAGTTGGAATAAGTTTTTAAAGGTAATTAATAGAGCCATTATTGCTTGCCAAAATAGTAAATATAATGATAATGAACAATTTTCCCAAGTGGGAAAGTTGTCTAAAAGAGCAAATAATGCCGTTGTTGAGATAAAGGATTACAAACTTACTAGATATGCTTGTTACTTAATAGTCCAAAATGCTGACCCTAATAAGGAAGTAATTGCTTTAGGTCAGACATACTTTGCTATTCAAACTCGCAAACAAGAAATAAGTAAAAAAGAATATTCTGAATTATCTGAAATAGAAAAAAGATTTTATAACCGAAATATTACAAAAAATGGGAATTATCAACTAAATCAAGTAGCAAAAAAAGCCGGTGTTAGGAATTTTGACTATTTTCATAATGCTGGTTATAAAGGATTATATAACGGTGAAACTGCCGATGATATCTTTAAAAGAAAAAAGCTTCGCTATAGAGAAGATATTTTAGATAATATGGGAAGTGATGAGTTAGCAGTTAATATTTTTAGAATATCTCAAACTAAACAAAAAATAGAAAATGAGAATATAAAAGGAGAAGCTAATGCTAAAGAAGCTCATTATCAAATAGGAAAAAATGTACGGAAGTTCATTGCCAAAAATGGTGGTACTATGCCTGAGAAATTACTTACTCCTAAAAAAAGTTTAAAAAAACTCGAAAAAGAAAAGAAAAGATGGGCGATTACAAATAAATAATGATATTAAAAAGGTAAGGAGATTTAAACAAATTTTTTAATTTTGTAATACCACGGAATTGATTTGCCTTATATCTTCTATAATTAAATATTATATGTTATAATCAAATTGAGGTGGACATGATGAAAGATATAAATATCTTACCAGCTGATACCTATGTGGTAGTGAATAAGACTTTCCTTAAAATGGAAGATCGTAAGATTATCACCATGTTATATCAACCCATTATTGGATATACAGCCACTAGTTTATATTTTACTTTGTGGGATGATTTAGATCGTCATGAATTAATTAGTGAAGCCTTGACACACTATCATTTAATGACAACTATGCAATTAAAATTAGATGATATTGTTATTGCCCGAAAGAAATTAGAAGCCGTTGGTTTGATCAAGACTTATTATAAACATGATCATCTTAATAATTTTATCTATTTGTTATATTCGCCAATAGAAGCTGATCAGTTTTTTAACCATCCCATCTTAAATATTGTTTTATATAATAATTTAGGTAAAAAAGAATACGAACGAACAATAGAATATTTTAAAGTTCCTAAAATAGCGTTGAAAGATTTTGATGATATTACCTTATCATTTGATCAAGTTTTTTCTCCCGTTAATAGTAAAGAGTTTATGGAAGTAGAAAATATTAAGGGTAAAGCCATTAATAAATTAGTGATCAATGATGATATTAATTTTCATGCGATTATGGCCAGTATTCCTAAAAGTATGATTAACGAGAAAGCTTTTACCGAAGAGGTTAAAGATTTAATTAAGAGTTTATCTTATGTATATAATATTGATTTATTAAATATGCAAGGATTAATCCGTAATAGTTTAAATGAACGGGGAGCAATAGATAAAGATAACTTAAGAAAAAGTTGTCTTAATTACTATCAGTTTGAAAATGGTGGTAAGTTACCAACGTTAGTTTATTCCAAACAACCGGAATATTTAAAGACACCACTGGGGGATACTTCCAAAAGAGCGAAAATGATTTATACCTTTGAGACGGTTACCCCTTATGATTTCTTACGAAGTAAATATAATAATGGTGAACCAACAGTAAGGGATTTAAAATTAATTGAATCTTTAATGGTTGAGCAAAAATTAAAACCGGGAGTTATTAATGTTTTAATTGATTATGTTTTAAAGATTAATGATAATAAATTAAGTAAAAGTTATATGGAAACCATTGTTGGTCAGTGGAAGAGATTAAATATTGAAACGGTAACAGCTGCGATGGAAATATGTGAAAAGAATCACAAGAAAAATCAAAAATTAGAAGTAGAAAGAAAACCAAAAATAAAAATAGAAAAAGAAATTCCTGAATGGTTTGATAAAGAGTTGGAAAGTAAGGAAACAACGGTCGAAGAAAAAAAAGAACTTGAGGAATTGCTGAAAGAATTTTCTTAATTAGAGGGTGATAGAAGTGAAAAATGTGAAAGAGGTAATACCTTTTGGTCAAGGTAATCCCGTTAAATTAAAAGGAGCTTTTTTGGAAGCTAAAAAAGATGACACTTTTAAAAAAATTGTAGAATCTTCCAAAATTCCTGAGAGTACTTTAATGAAGCATACTTCCCGAATTGAAGAAGTGGCTACCGAATTAAAGAACTGTAGTACCTGTAAAGATTTATTAGAATGTAAAAATAAACAAATGGGTATGTATTTAATGATTAATACCAATCTTAAAGACATTAGCTTTAGTTATAAAGCTTGTAAATATCTGAATAAATTCCATAAAGATAATGCCTATAAAGATAATATTTATTTATATGAAATACCAAAAGATATCAAAAATGCGGCTATCAAAGATATCTATCGTGATGATCAAGGGCGCTTAGCAGTTGTTAAAGCGATGAAAGAATTTATTGATGGATATGAAAAAAAAGAGAAACTTAAGGGAATTTACTTGAGTGGTAATTTTGGTTCAGGTAAAACATATCTTTTATCGGCTTTATTTAACGAGTTAGCTAAAAATAAAGTTAAGAGTGCGATTATTTATTTTCCGGAATTTTTAAGAAATTTGAAAGCTTCTTTTGATACGGATTATGAAGAAAAGATGAAGATGATTAAAAAGATTCCGCTTCTGTTAGTTGATGATATTGGAGCCGAAAATTTAACAGCTTGGGGACGGGATGAGGTCTTAGGAACCATTTTACAATATCGTATGCAGGAACATTTACCAACTTTTTTTACCTCTAATTTAAATTTAAAACAATTAGAGGAACATTTAAGTATGGCGGGAGCCACAGTTGATAAGGTTAAGGCTAGACGAATCGTTGAGCGGATTAAACAATTATCTGTTGATATTGAAATGCTTGGCAAAAATCGAAGATAATCATTAGTATTAATAACAAAATAAATAGCGTATCTCATCGTAATTTTTTAATGAAAGATACGCTATTTATTTTTATTGTCAGTTGTTATTTGTCGTTTTTTTTAATAACAATTTCAGATTTGTTTTTCGTAATATTTCTTTTGCTATCTAACAAAAGTTTCATGGCTACTTGTTCTTGCGTTGTTCCAAAAGCTATCGCTAGTTTTTCAAGATTATGTTGGTAAAATTCATCTAAATCATTGAAGCGATCTATTGGTAAAAAAGTTAAACCTACTTGAATGACTTTTAAACTTAGTGTATTTACTTTTTCAGTATTTCCTAAATGGTCTAAATATTGAATAACACCATTTCGTGTACATAAACTACTGTCAGCTTTTCCACGGTTACCAATAATATATGTGTTGGTATACTCATCTATTTTATTAAGTTCGTCTTGACCTGAAGTAAATAAATAATCAAGATAAGTTTCATATTGTTGATAGTCGACAATCGTGATTTTATCTTTAATAGACATTATGACCCCTCCTTAAGTTAATTATGTTATAATATAATTATTGATTTGTCAAGGAAAAGGAAAAAAAATGAAAATTGAATATAATCTAATAAAAAAAGAAGCAGGTACTATGGCTCGATTAGGAAAACTAACTACTAACTATGGAACTTTTGATACACCGATGTTTATGCCGGTCGGTACTAAAGCTAATGTTAAAACTTTAACCCCAGAAGAATTATATGAGATGAAAGCAGGAGTTATTTTAGCTAATACTTATCATTTATGGTTAAGACCAGGAGAAGATATTGTAGCTAAAGCTTTGGGTTTACACAAGTTTATGAATTATCAGGGCCCAATCTTAACTGATAGTGGGGGCTTTCAAGTCTTTTCTTTGGCTAAACCGAAAGATATTAAAGAAGAGGGGGTAACTTTTAAAAGTCATATTGATGGCGCTAAATTATTTTTAACCCCGGAGAAATCCATTGCCATTCAAAATAAATTAGATAGTGATATTGCGATGAGTTTTGATGAATGCCCTCCTGCTAGTGCGAATTATGACTATCTTAAAAACAGCATGGAACGAACATTAAGGTGGGCAGCTAGAGGAAAAAAAGTCCATAATAATGACAGACAAGCTTTATTTGGAATTGTTCAAGGAGGACCTTATAAAGATTTAAGAAAACATAGTGCCACCCAAACAGTTAAAATGAATTTTGACGGATATAGTATTGGGGGTGTTGCTAATGATGGTGAAGCCAAAGATGATATGTATAAAGCTATTGAATATTCGATACCTTATTTACCAGAAGATAAAGTCCGTTATTTAATGGGGGTAGGAGAACCGGAAGATATAATAGAAGGGGTGATTAGGGGAATTGATCTTTTTGATTGTGTGTTACCAACTAGAATCGCTCGCCATGGAAATGCTTTTACCAAGTATGGCAAAATTAATCTGAAAAATTTGAAATACCGTGAAGACTTTATGCCTATTGAAGAAACTTGTGATTGTTATACCTGTAAAAATTATACCAAAGCCTATCTTCGTCATTTAATTACTAGTGATGAGTCATTAGGAGGAAGACTATTATCCATTCATAATCTCCGTTATTTAATTCGCTTAACAGAAGAAATAAGGGAAGCCATAAAAACCGATAGTTTATTAGAATATCGGAAAACTTTTTACCAACATTATCAATTTAAAAAGAAAAAGACTAATATAATAGAGAAAAGGGTGATAGAATGCGATTAAGTAGGAGTTATTTTTATACCTTAAGAGACAATCCCAAAGATGAGGATTCTGTTAGTGGGCGTCTCTTAGTAAAAAGTGGTATGATCAAAAAGAGTTCAGCAGGAATATATATATATTTACCACTCGGTTACAAAGTAATGAAAAACATTGAGAAAATTATTAAAGAAGAAATGGATCAAGAAGAAGCTATGGAATTATTAATGCCTATTTTAATTCCAGAAGAGATATATATAAAATCTGGTCGAAGAGAAATCATTGGTAACAGTATGTTTTCTTTAAAAGATCGATATAATAGGGATTATAATTTAGGACCTACCCATGAAGAATTATTTGCCATAGCGGCGGCTATGAAGATAAAGTCCTACAAAGATATGCCTTTTAATATATATCAATTTGAAACAAAATTTAGAGATGAAGCAAGGCCTAGATATGGCTTAATAAGAGTTCGAGAGTTTGTGATGAAAGATGCATATTCTTTTGATAAAGATTTACAAGGACTTGACATAGCATATAATAAAATGGCTAATGCGTATAAAAGAATTTTTGATGGTTTGGGCATAAATTATAAAATTGTGCAAGCCGATACGGGCATTATGGGGGGATTATTAAGTGAAGAGTTCCAGGCGATAACGGATATTGGGGAAGATACAATCGTTTTATGTGATCAATGTGATTATGCGGCTAATATGGAAATAGCTCAATGTATTAATAATAATCATAAAAGTGAAGAAAAAGAATTACAATATGAGTTAGTTTTTACTAAAGATGCTAAAACCATTGAAGAAGTTGCCGCTATTTTCCATCTTCCGTTAGATAAATTTGTCAAGACCTTAATCTTTAATGTCGATGGTAAATTATATGCCTTATTAGTAAAAGGTGATAATGATGTCAACTTTACAAAGGTGCAAAAGTTACTAGATGCCCATAATATTGAGTTGGCTGACTTTGAAAAAGTTAAGGAAATTACCGGTGCTGAAGTTGGTTTTGCTGGTCCAATTGGGTTAGCGATTGATATAATTGTTGATAATGAAATACTTAATATGAAAAATTTTATTGTCGGAGCTAATAAAACGGATTATCATTATCAAAATGTCAATTTAACTGATTTTAAGTATACAAGTGCTGATATTAGAAATATTAAAGAGAATGATATCTGTCCTCAATGTGGGGGAAAAATATCGTTTAAAAAGGGCATCGAAGTTGGTAATATTTTTAAATTAGGGACGAAATATTCGAAAAAATTAGGATTAATGTATGTGGATGAGAACAATACTTTAACACCAGTCGTGATGGGATCTTATGGCATTGGTTTGGGAAGATGTATGGGAGCTATTGTAGAACAGCATCATGATGAAAAAGGAATAATCTGGCCCTATGAAGTAGCGCCTTATAAAGTTAGTCTTGTGGTAGCTAATATGCAAAATAATGAGCAAGTAATGTTAGCTAATAAGCTGTATGATGAATTATTAAGGAAAAACATCGATGTCTTATTTGATGATCGAGATGAAAGATTAGGGGTTAAGTTAAATGATATCGATCTAATCGGTATACCCATTAGGCTTATCGTTGGTCGGAAAGCCAAGGAAAATATTGTGGAATTTAAATTTAGAAATCAAATAACATCGGAAGAAATGCTTTGGGAGGATGTTATAAAAAGAATTATGTTTTATTAAAAACTAATTTTTTTTTGACAATCATGGTAAGTTAACCTATAATCAGATATAGTAGGTGAATTAAATGAAGAAGAATGGATTTACTTTAATTGAGTTATTAGCCGTAATCGTCATCCTAGGTGTTATTCTAGTTATAGCTATTTCTAGTATTAGTGCGGTTATCTTGAACTCAAGAAAGAATGCTTATGTCGCAACGGCTAATGAATTTGTCGATGGAGCGAGATTAATAACTTTAAATGATCCAACTAAATTACCTATTGAAGACCCAACGTTTATCCCTATAACAGAAATAAAATTAGAAAAGGGTAGTAATACGAAATCACCCTTTGGTAAATTATACAATCCCGATACTAGTGGTGTTTATATCAGTTATGATGCTACGAACAATGAATATATTTATTCTGTTTGCCTAATTGATGAGTCAGGTAATGGCATAAACAGTGAAAATATAATTAATGTTGATAAAAGTGATGTTAAAACAGGTGATGCTACTTGTGATGAAAATATTTATAGCCAAGACCAAATAGCTGCGGGGCAGAAATATAATGTAGCCCTTTTAACAAATGGCACCGTAAGAGCCTGGGGGTATAATCCTTATGGTGAATTAGGAGGAGCTTCCGTTACTAATAGTGTAGAAGGACTTAGTAATGTCAAACAAATAGCAGCAGGAAACAATCACACTGTAGTTCTTTTAAAAGATGGCACCGTAAGAGCCTGGGGGAGAAATTATATAGGTCAATTAGGTAATGGTACGACCACAAATAGTAGCATTCCAGTAATTGTCACGGGACTTAGTAATGTCAAACAAATAGCAGCAGGAGGCGAAACCACAGTAGTTCTTTTAAAAGATGGCACTGTAAGAGCCTGGGGAAGAAATGATAAAGGTC
>CAZHWO010000005.1:22108-37227 GCA_964536075.1 uncultured Muribaculaceae bacterium
GTAGTTCTTTTAAAAGATGGCACTGTAAGAGCCTGGGGAAGAAATGATAAAGGTCAATTAGGTAATGGTACGACCACAAATAGTAGCATTCCAGTAATCGTCACAGGACTTAGTAATGTCAAACAAATAGCAGTAGGAGGTTCTCACACTGTAGCCCTTTTAGATGATGGTACTGTAAGAGCCTGGGGGGCTAATAGTCAGGGTCAATTAGGAGGAGCTTCTGTTACTAATAGTGTAGAAGGACTTAGTAATGTCAAACAAATAGCCGCTGGATATTCTCACACAGTAGCCCTTTTAGATGATGGTACTGTAAGAGCCTGGGGAAATAATAGTTATGGTCAATTAGGAGGAGCTTCCGTTACTAATAGTGTAGAAGGACTTAGTAATGTCAAACAAATATTCGCTGGATATAATAAAACATTAGCCCTTTTAAAGGATGGAACTGTAAAAGCCTGGGGAGATAATAATAAAGGTCAATCAGGAGGAACTTCCATTATTAATAGTATAGAAGGACTTAGTAATGTCAAACAAATAGCAGTAGGACTCGATCACACTATTGCCCTTTTAACAGATGGTACTATCAAAGCTTGGGGAGATAATGGTTTTGGTCAATTAGGCGGTGGTACATATATGAATACCTCCAATACCATTAACTTTACATACTAAAAACTAAATAAATCAGCTATAATATTTATTCGATTATGAAATTTTAGTAAAAGCGGATGGCCAATTAAAGATATTACAAATGAAAGCTTGACAATGAACTAAAATATGATATTATATAAATATAAATGCATTATATAAAAGACATGATTATTAATGGATACTTTAAGAGAGTTAGTGGTTGGTGGAAACTAATAGTTAAATTAATAATTACTACTTTTAGAGCAGGACTAGAAATAGTTCCCGGGCGACCGTTATCTAATTAAGTTAAAAATAGGATGGTACCGTGTTATCAGCACTCCTTAAGGGGAGGGCTTTTTTTATTTTAGAAAGGAGAATAAAAAATGATAAATATTAAAGAAGATCAACATTTAAATGTCTTAAATCATAGTTGTGCCCATTTATTAGCGCAAGCGGTTAAACATTTGTATAAAGAGGCTAAATTTTGGGTTGGTCCTGTTATTGAAGAAGGTTTTTATTATGATATTGATTTAGGTGATGATGTTATTAAAGAAGAAGATTTGACCAAAATTGAACATGAGATGAAAAAAATGGCTAAGGATGGTAAGTTAATTAAAAGAAGAGAACTTTCCAAACCAGAAGCTTTAGATATATTTAAAAATGATGAATATAAAGTTGATTTAATTGAAGCTTTACCGGAGGATGAAATTATTAGTGTCTATAGTCAAGGAGATTTTATTGATTTATGTCGTGGACCACATATAGAGTCAACAAAAGAATTAAAATACTTTAAATTATTAAAAGTAAGTGGAGCTTATTATAAGGGTGATATAAATAATAAAATGCTGCAAAGAATTTATGGTATTTGTTTTGCAACAGAGGAACAATTAAATGAATATCTGAACTTTATAGAAGAAGCTAAAAGAAGAGATCATAAAAAACTTGGCCGAGAGTTAGAATTATTTATGATGAGTGAATATGGTCCAGGGTTTCCTTTTTGGTTACCTAACGGGATGATTTTAAGAAGAGAATTGGAAGATTTTTGGTATAAAGAACATACCAAAGAAGGTTATCAATTTATTAAAACGCCCATAATGTTAAATAAAGAATTATGGGAGCTTTCTGGTCACTGGTATAATTACCGAGAAAATATGTATATTTCGGAAATTGATGAAAAAGCTTTTGCTATTAAACCGATGAATTGTCCGGGAGGCATGTTAGTATATAAGAATACTTTGCATTCTTATAAGGAGCTCCCATTAAGAATAGGAGAATTAGGTTTAGTTCATCGTCATGAAGCTAGTGGAGCTTTAAATGGCTTATTTAGAGTTAGAACCTTTACTCAAGATGATGCCCATATTTATATGAGAGAAGATCAAATAGAAAGTGAGATAATTCGCTTAATTAATTTTATTGATCGCATTTATACGGTTTTTGGCTTATCCTATAATATTGAATTATCAACAAGACCTGAAGAGAAATATATTGGTTCAGTCGATATTTGGGAAAAAGCGGAAAAAACCTTAGAAGAAGCTTGTCTTAAAGCGGGACATAAATGTAAAATAAATCCCGGGGATGGGGCTTTCTACGGACCAAAACTAGATTTCCATATTAAAGATTCTTTAGGGCGCGTATGGCAATGTGGCACTATTCAATTAGATATGAATCTACCCGAAAGATTTGATTTAACTTATATTGATTCAGACGGAAGTAAAAAAAGACCTGTTATGTTACATCGTGTTATCTTTGGTTCAGTAGAACGGTTTATTGGTATTTTAATTGAACATTATGCCGGAGCTTTTCCTACTTGGTTAGCGCCTGTTCAAGTAAATATAATTCCTGTTAATATTGAACATCATTTAGCGTATAGTAAAAAGATTAGAGATTTGTTATTAGATAATGATATTCGCGGAGATTTAGATGACCGTAATGAAAAATTAAGTTATCGTATGCGTGAATCACAAGTAAAAAAAGTACCATTTACCGTTATTTTAGGTGAGAAAGAAGTTAATGATAATTCTATAAGTTATCGTAAATATGGTACGGAAGAAACTTATAATTTGCCTTTAAATGATTTTGTTGATATGTTAAAATATGTTATTAAAAACCAGGAAAAATAATTTGTAAAGAATTAGTAATATTTGACTAATTCTTTTTCCTTTTTTATGGGACTCATGTTATAATGATAAAAGGGAGAGTGGTCTCATGTCAGTACATATTAATGCCGAAAAAGAAGATATAGCTAGTATTGTTTTAATGCCTGGTGATCCATTACGAGCTAAATATATTGCTGATAATTATTTAAAAAATGTTAAGCAAATAAATAGTTTACGAAATATGTTGGGTTTTACTGGTGAGTATAAAAATTGTCAAGTAACTATTATGGCTTCCGGAATGGGAATGCCCAGTATGGGTATTTATGCTTATGAATTATATAAAGATTATGATGTTCAGACGATTATTCGAATTGGTTCTTGTGGAGGTTACTTAGAAAATATTAAATTAAGGGATATAATACTAGTCGAAAAATCTGTTACTGATAGTAATTTTGCTTATCTACAAAGTGGCAGTAAAATCCAGGTAATAAATAGCCATCAAGAAATTAATCAAGTTATTGAACAAATGGCTAAAACCAATAATATTGCTTACTTAAAAGGAAATATATATTGTACAGATGTTTTTTATAGTACAATGAATATTAAAAAACAAGTTAAAAAAGATCATTGTTTAGGCGTAGAAATGGAATCTTTTGCTTTGTTTTATATGGCTCATATACTTAAGAAAAAAGCTGCTTGTCTGTTAACCGTTTCGGATCATGTTGTTACCAAAGAGATGTTGTCAGGAGAAGAAAGAGAAAATACATTTAATCAAATGATAGTGGTAGCGTTAGATGCAATAACAAGTTTATAATGATAAAAATGACATATAATAAGAGAAGGTGAGAATATGGATTACAAAAAAATTGAGGGCGATAATTATAATATTCATTTGATAAAAACAGATCGTTTTAAGACAGTTAATATTACCGTAAATTTCATGAATAAAATTAAAAAACAGGAAATTACTAAACGTAATTTTTTAGTTAATTTATTGGTTTATTCGTGCAAGAAATATCCCACGAGAAGAGATATGGTTATTAAAATGCAAGATTTATATGCTGCCCAGATTGGTTCTTCTAGTGAACGAATTGGCAATTATAATTGTTTAAGAGTTAATATGACGACCTTAAATAATAAGTATACCAATAAAAGAAATTTGAAAGATACGTTTAAATTTTTAAAGGAAGTTATATTTCATCCTTATGTTATGGATGGGGGCTTTGATAGTGAGTCCTTTAAAATCAATTACAGTAAGATGGAAGCAGAGATTAAATCCATTAAAGAAGATCCTAAAAAATATAGTTTGATTCGTATGTTAGAAGTTATGGATAAGCAAAAAGCTTACTCTTATCATGGCTTTGGTAACTTAGCTGATTTAGATAAAATTACGAAAGAAAATTTATATACCTATTATAAAAAAATCATGCGTAAAAGTGTCATTGATATTTTTGTTATCGGCGATATTGATTTTAATGAATGTGAAAAAATTATTAAAGATAACTTTAAATTTAAACATAACTCCAAAGAGCTTAATGACTTAGTTATTGAAAATGAGATCAATGAAAAAATTAAATCAGTTAAAGAAAAGGAAACTGGTATATATCAATCAAAATTATCAATTGGTTTAAAAACGGCGGATTTAACTGATTTTGAAAAAAAATATGTGATCAATTTGTATAACACTATTTTAGGTGGTAGTTTTGATTCGAAGTTTTTTAAGAATATTAGAGAAAAAAATTCCCTAGCTTACTATATCAGTTCTAAAGTTTATAAATCAGATAACCTAATTTTAATAGCGTCGGGTATTTCGGCGAAAAACTTTGCACAAGTAGTAGCATTAGTGCAAGAAGAATTAACCAATATGCAAAAGGGTCATATAACTGAGGAAGAAGTTGATACCGCTAAAAGCTTTTATGTTTCGTTATTAAAGGAATTATATGATAGTCCCATCTCTTTAATTGACAGTTATTTTGCAACGCATATTTTAGGGATTGATGAAATAGAGACACGTATGCAGAAAATTAAAGAAGTAACAAAAGATGATATTATTAAAGTAAGTAGTAAAGTTTTTGTTGATACAATCTTTTTATTAGAGGGGGAAGAGGATGAAAAGAATTAAGATTAAGAAATTAGATCAAGATGTCTTTTATGAGAAGTTAAGTAATGGTTTAAGAGTTTATTTAATTCCTTATGCAAATAAAAATAATTATTTTGCTTCTTTATTTACTCATTATGGATCAATTAATAATGATTTTATTCCGGTAGGAGAAGAAAAAATGACCTCTTTTCCCGCTGGCATTGCCCACTTTCTTGAACATAAAATGTTTGAGATGGAAGAAGATGTTGATCCATTTACCTATTATGCCAAAACGGGTACCCATGCGAATGCTTCAACTAGTTTTAAAAGTACGAGATACATTATTCTAGGTAATAGTCAGGTAGCAGACAATATTAATTATTTATTAAAGTATGTTTATGAGCCATATTTTACCGATAGCAATGTCGAAAAGGAAAAGGGAATTATCATTGAAGAAATCAATATGTATAATGATTTACCAGAGTGGGTTCTTAATGATAAATTGATGGAAAATCTCTTTATTAACCATTCGATTAGAATACCCATTGCTGGTAGTGCTGCAAGTGTCAAAAAAATAACTAAAGAAGATTTATATAAATGTTATAACACTTTTTATCAGCCTAGTAATATGTGCTTAGTGATTTCGGGTAAATTTGATCAAGAAGAAATTATGCAAGTTATTAAGAATAATATGGGCAAAAGAAAATTTCATCAACAACCAATTATTAATAAAGACTATCAAGAACCCAAAGAAGTTTTTAAAGTATATGAAGAAATTAATATGAATGTCGCTCTGCCTAAATTAGCTTATGCGATTAAGATTGATTTAAAAGATCTGGATATGGATTTAATTTATCAGGATTTATATTTTGAAATGTTCAATGTTTTATTATTTGGTAACGCCAGTCTATTTAATGAAGATGTCCGTAAAAATGATTTAGCTACTTCCTTTTATACCTCATCAACGGATGTTACGCATTATAAGACATTAGAATTTTTTGCTAAAACGAAAGATCCAACCAAATTTATTGATCGTGTTGGTCAGGAACTAGCTAACATTGTCATTACCGAAGATGATTTTGAGCGTATTAAAAAAGTTTGGTTAGCTTCGGAAGTATCCATTATTGATAATCATGAATTAACATTAGATAATATGTCTGACGATATTCAAAGATATGGAGATATCGTACCTAATCGAATGGAGATAATCAAGTCATTAAAGAAAAAAGTTTTAGATGATATGATTAGTAAGTTAGATTTAACTAATCGAACAACGGTAATTATTAAAAACAAGTAAAAGAAAAAAAGATAAAAATTAAACATTTTGTTAAAAGAGTAAAAACTCTTTTTTTTTGTAAAAAAAGCTTTACAAATATAAATCATTACTCTATAATGGATGTATACAGTGGTAGAAAGTGGTAGAAAGTGGGGGATTAAAATGTTCAAAGGTGAATATCGTCATAATATTGATGATAAGGGACGTTTGATAATTCCTTCTAAATTTCGTAATGAATTAGGAGAATCATTCATTATTACAAGAGGTCTTGATGGTTGCTTATTTGCTTATACCAACAATGAATGGTTATTGATTGTTAATAAGTTAAAAGAATTACCATTTACCAAAAAAGATGCTCGTAGTTTTATGCGATTTTTCTTATCTGGTGCCACTGATGTTGAATTCGATAAACAAGGTCGAATTAATATTACCTCTCCATTGGTTAGTTACGCCGATTTAAAAAAAGAATGCGTTATAATCGGCGTAAATGACCGCCTAGAGATATGGGATAAGGATAAATGGGCGACCTTACTTGTTACTAATGATGAAGAATTTGCCAATATGGCTGAAAATTTATTTGATAATAGTGTGACGTTTTAGGTGGATTATGCATTATAGTGTTTTATTAAAAGAAAGCTTGGCAGTCTTAAATATTAAAGAAGATGGTATCTATGTTGATGCTACCTTAGGTTATGCCGGGCATAGTAGTGAGATTTTAAAAAGAGTAAAAAAGGGTTGGTTGTATGCTTTTGATCAGGATATTGAAGCTATCAATTATAGTAAAAATAAATTAAGTCAAATTAGTAGTAATTATACCGTTATTAAAAGTAATTTTCTTAATATGAAAGAAGAATTAGACAAGCTAGGAGCTATGAAAATTGATGGAATCATCTTTGATTTAGGTGTTTCTAGTCCTCAATTAGATGAAGCTCTACGGGGGTTTAGTTATCATAAAGATGCTCCGTTAGATATGCGGATGGATCAAGAGCAATGTCTATCAGCTTATGATGTCATTAATCAATATAGTGAAGAAGCCTTAACAAAAATATTATATATTTACGGCGAAGAAAAATATGCTAAAAGTATTGCTCATAATATTGTTAAACAAAGAGTGATCAAGCCGGTAGAGACAACCTTAGAATTAGTTGATATTATTGGTAGAAGTGTGCCAGAAAAATATAAAAGAGAAAAGCACCCGGCGAAGAAAACTTTCCAAGCCATAAGAATTGAAGTTAATCAAGAGTTAGCAATATTAGAAGAAGCCCTTAGAAAAGCGCTTACTTTATTAAATATTGATGGTGTTCTGTGTGTCATAACTTTTCATTCGTTAGAAGATCGAATTGTTAAAAATCTTTTTAAAGAGTTAACGGAAATTAATCAAATAGTTAAAGGGTTACCTAATATTCCATTAAATTATTTACCGCATTATCAATTAATAACGAAAGCTATTAAGCCTAGTGAAGCAGAGTTAAAAGAAAATAACCGATCGCATTCAGCGACCTTAAGAGGAATAAAAAAAATAAGCTAAGGAAGGTGATAAAATGACAAAGATTAAAAAACGATTGAAGATGTCCAAATTTGAACGTCTCCTATATTCTTTTACTTTGTTTTTATTATTTACTTTCCCGCTTTTATTAGTTTTTACGAAAGCAACCCTATCGCAAGTTAATTATGAAGTGGAAAAGGTTAAAGATGAGATAGCTACGCAAACTAAAACTAATGAGAGTTTAACAATGAAAATTGATGAATTAGTATCACTTAATAATATCCAAATAGTTGCATCAAATGAAGGATTAAGTTATAATAATAGTAATATAAAATCAATATCAGAATAGGTAGTGATCTAAATGCTTAAAAAAGCGAATAACACGATAAATATAAATAAAATGTTTTTAGTGCTAGCGCTTTTTTTATTTGGTACTATCTTGGTGCGATTGTCTTTTTTGGCTTTAGCAAAAAAAGTTGATGGAATAGATATTCAAACCTTTGCGGCTAGCCGTACAACCGAAAAGAAAATTTTGACAGCTAACCGTGGAACTATTTATGACTGTCAGGGTAATGTTTTAGCCCAAAATGTTTTTTCCTATACTTTAATTGCTTATTTAGATCCAACTAGAACAACAGAAAGCAATAGTCCGAAGCATGTCGTTGATAAAGAAAAGACGGCGGAAGCTTTAGCCAAAGTTATTAATATGAGTTATGAAGAGATTTTAAGTTTATTAAATCAAACGGGTTTATATCAAACCGAGTTTGGCAAAGCAGGCCAAGGTTTAACGGAAATTACTAAGGATCAGATTATTGAACTTAATTTACCAGGTATTGATTTTATTGAGACGGTTAAAAGGTATTATCCATATGGTGATTTTTTAGCGTATACGCTTGGTTATGTTAAAACCTATGATGGAGTAATGGTTGGGGAAATGGGCGTTGAAAAATACTTTAATGATGAACTTAGTGGTACAAATGGATCAGTAACTTATCAAAAGGATCGTAATGGTTACCAAATCCCTGGAACTGATGAAGTCCGAATTGAAGCCATGGATGGTGATGATATATATTTGAGTATTGATGCTAATATTCAATTATTTGTTGAACAGGCGTTAAAGGGTCTAGCTAGTCAATATGCTTTCGATTGGGCAACAGTCATGGTAGCTAATGCTAAAACCGGTGCGATTTTAGCTAGTGGCTCAAGTCCTAGTTTTGATCCTAATTTATTAAATATTACTAGTTATATGGATCCCAATATTTCCTATGCAGTGGAACCAGGATCAATTATGAAAACCTATACATATATGGCAGCTTTAGAAACGGGTAAATATAATGGTAATACTACGTTTGGATCAGGCTATTACACTACTACTGATGGTACAAAAATAAGTGACTGGAACCGAACAGGATGGGGAACGATAACTTACGACTATGGTTATGCCGTATCATCAAACGTCGGAATTGTTCAAATTATTAAAGAATATTTAAGTAAAGATTTACTCAAGAGCTATTTTAAAACGATGGGTTTTGGTAGTAAAACAGGCATAACATTACCGAATGAGTCAGCAGGTGAAATTAATTTTCAATATGAGACAGAAATTCTTAATAGTGGTTTTGGTCAAGGAATTACCACGACGCCTATTCAACATATTCAGGGTCTAACATCCATTACTAATGATGGTGATATGTTAAAACCTTATATAGTTGATCGGATAGTTGATGAAAGTGGGGAAGTGGTTAAACAGTATAAGCGAAAGATTGTCGCGAAAGTAGCGAGCAAGGAAACAACGGATTATCTTAAAAAATTAATGAATGATGTTGTGACGATTGGAATTGGTACGGGTTATACCGTTGATAATGTCGATTTGATTGGTAAAACAGGAACAGGTCAAATTGCTGGAGATGATGGTTATTTAGCTGGTTATGCTAATAGTACGAGGTCGTTTACCGGGATATTCCCTAAAGATGAGCCCCAAGTTATCGTATATATATCGGTTAGAAAGCCAGAAGATGGTTTAAGTAGTATTGTTAAAGAGCCATTTAGAGAAATCGTTACTAATACGGCAGGCTACTTAGGGCTTAGCAAAACAACAAAAGGGGAAGTGGCAACAACGATTAAACTCGATGAGAGTTATCTTAATAAAGGTCTAGAAGAGGTTAAGAATGATTTAACGACAAAAAATTTAAGTTATATTATATTAGGTGATGGTAATAAGGTTATTAACCAATATCCCAATAGCGGTAGTACAGTAACTATTTATGATAAAGTTTTATTATTAACTAATGGTTCTAATATTGTTATGCCCAATATTATTGGTTGGTCTAGTAGTGAAGTAACTAATTTAGCTAATATCTTGAATATACCCTTAGAAGTCCAGGGCTATGGTTATGTAACTAGTCAAAATATAGCAAGTGGAGTTTTAATTAAAAGTGATGATAAATTAGTAGTGCTGCTGGAACCGAAATATGGGATTGAATAAAATAATTTCTTTACGGAAATTATTTTTTTATTGTTTAAAAAAATTATCTTTGCTATAATTAATTTATAGTAGTAGAGGTGTATTATGAAAAGAGGCTTTGACAATAAAAAGTATATTAAGATTCAATCAGAGAACATTTTAAAACGAGTGAAAATGTTTGATAACAAATTATATTTAGAATTAGGGGGTAAACTCTTTGATGATATGCATGCATCCCGCGTTTTACCGGGTTTTGAACCAAATGCGAAAATTGAAGTGTTAAAAAGTTTAAAGGATAAACTAGAAATTATTTTTTGTATTAATGCTAGTGATATTGAAAAGAGTAAAATTAATTCCAATGTTAATTTAACTTACGATATGGATCTTTTAAGGTTAATTGATGAACTAAGAAAGATTGGCTTTAAAGTTAATAATGTCGTGATTACTTTGTATAAAAACCAACCGGCAGCGGATGTTTTTCGAAAAAAATTAGCTCGACGAAACATAAATACTTATATTCATACTTATACCAAGGGATATCCCACGGATATTGATACTATTGTTAGTGATGAAGGATATGGAGCGAATGAATATATTGAGACCAGTGAACCCATTGTGGTGATTGCGGCTCCGGGACCAGGTAGTGGTAAACTAGCTACGTCCATGTCACAGTTATATCATGAATATAAACGAGGGGTCAAAGCTGGCTATGCTAAATATGAAACATTCCCTATTTGGAATCTTCCCCTAAAGCATCCTATTAATGTGGCTTATGAAGTAGCAACCGCCGATTTAAAAGATGTTAATATGATTGATTCCTTTCATTTAGAAGAATATGGTCTTAAGGCTATTAATTATAATCGTGATTTAGAAATTTTCCCGGTTTTAAAGAAGATTATGTATAAAATAACGGGAGAATATATTTATAAATCACCTACTGATATGGGTGTTAATATGGTTGGTTTTTGTATTACTAATGATGAGCTGGTGAAAGAGGCGTCTAATCAAGAAATGATTAGACGATATTATAAGGGTTTAGCAGATTATAAAAAAGGTTTAGTTGATGAAGAAGTTCCTAAACGGATTAAGATCTTAATTGATGAAGCTAATATTGATATTAACTCCCGAAAAGTTGTTAAGAGTTCTTTAGCTAAAACGGAAATAGAACATGTTCCTGTTATTGCAATGGAATTAAACAAGAAAAAAATAATTACCGGTAAGAATACCGCCATTATGACCGCTGCGGCTTCCTTAGTTTTAAATGCTTTAAAAGAATTTGCGCATATAGCTGATGATATTAATTTATTGTCACCTGTGGTTTTAGAACCAATGTTAAAACTAAAGAAAGATATTTTTGGTAACGATAAAAGGATGCTTGATCTCCAAGAGGTCTTATTTGGGTTAAGTATATGTAGTTCCAATAATACTTTATGTGAAAAGGCTCTGTCTAAATTGGATAAACTGCAAAATTTGGAGGCCCATAGTAGTTTTTTTATTTCTAATATGGATGAAGCCATGCTTCGCAATTTAGGTGTTAATTTAACCAGTGAAGCGGAATTTTATTCAAAAAACTTATTTTTGGAATAAAAACCAAATTATTTGATAAAGAATAATTATAGGGGTGATTATTCTGAAACGCGGGACATGGATAAAAATTAATGTCAATAATTTAAAAGAAAATGTTAAAAATATTGTAGCTAAGTATCATTATGATTATTATATTGGCGTTGTTAAAGGTAATGCTTATGGTCATGGTATGGCGATTATTAATGATCTAATTAAAAGTGGCATTAATTATTTAGCCGTGTCATCTTTAGATGAAGCTTTAAGAATTAGAAAATATAATAACGAAATACCTATTTTATGTTTACAACCGATTAAGATTGATTGTTTAAAGTTATGTGCGAAAAAGCATATTTCTATTTGTCTTCATACCTTAGCTTATTATGAAAAGATCAAGCATTTAGGTCTTAATTTAAAAGTTCATTTAAAGATTAATTCCGGAATGAATCGCTTAGGGTTAAGTGATCAAAAAGAAATTGAGTATCTTTATGATGATATTAAACAATATCCGTTTCTAGAATTAGAAGGAATATTTACCCACTTTAGAACGCCGGGATTATTTGATAAATCATGGGACAATCAATTAAAAAAATTTAAGGAACTTACGGCCCATATTGATCTTCATAAAATTAAAATTGTGCATATTGATCGAAGTAATACTATGCTGGCCCATTATAAATGTCCTTTTTGTAATGGCGTTAGGTTAGGTATTGTTATGTATGGTTATAGTACCACTATTAAATATTCAAAAAATATTAAAGACCAATTGATTAAATTAAAAAGGTTAATAAGTAATAAAATTAACGGTGTTTCTAAAACCACTGCGGATCAGGATTTAGAATTGAAACCGGCGTTTTCTTTCCATAGTACCGTTATTCAAGTAAATAAGATTAAAAAAAGGGAATATGTAGGTTATGGTATTAGATGTAAAGCTTATAAAGATCAAGTCATTGCTGTAATCGAATGTGGCTATGCCGATGGTTTTAACAAAAAGAATCAAGGACGATATGTCTTGATTAACGGTAAAAAATATCCCATTATTGCTGATATTGGTATGGGCATGCTCTTTATTTTAGTCGATGAAAATGTTAAAATAAATGATGATGTTATCTTAATTGGTGAAGATATCTCGTTACCATATGTAGCAAGATACCTAAATACTTCCATATATGAAGTATTATGTATGTTAGATAACAGTATTCCCAAAATTTATGAGAGGTAAAAAATGAAAGAAGTAGAAATTGTTGTTCTAGGTAGTGATATTAATACTTATACTATGGCTAGGAGTTACTATGAATTATTTCATAAAAAGGTTAAAGTCATTGGGAAAGAGGTTATGAAGTTTACCCAATATAGTAATATTTTAGATATTTCTTATGATGAACATTTAAGAGAAAGTGAAGGATTTGTAAAATGCCTGGTTACATATGCTAAAAATTTAAAGGCTAAAGAAAAAATTTTATTAATTCCAACTCATGATATTTATCTAAGATTAATGGCCTTAAATCGTCAAGAGTTAGAAAAATACTATGTTTTTAATATTCCTTCTTTAGAGATAGCGCAAAACTTTTTGGACAAGGAATCGTTTTATACTAAATATCAGAATATGGGATTAACTTTTCCGCAAACTTATTTCTTTGATTGTGCAAAAGAAAAAAAAGCGAAGGTTAATTTACCTTTTCCAATTATTATTAAACCTAGTAATGGAATTGAATATAATAAAAATCATTTTCCTGGACGAGCTAAGGTATATAAAGTAAAAACCAAAGAAGAGATGGATGAAGTAATTACCAGAATTATTAAATCAGGCTATAAAGGGAAGTTAATTTTACAAGAACTAGTGCTTGGAGATGATTCAACTTTATTTGATTGTTTATTTTATGTTTCCAAGCAAAAGAAACCCGTTCTTTGTACTTTTGCCCAAATTGGTCTCCAAGAGCATGACCCATTAATGGTTGGTAATTGTACGGTTTTAATCAATGGTTACAGTCAATATAAAGGGGTAAAGGAAACAATTAACAAGATTAAACATTTTTTAGAGGACATTGGTTATCAAGGCTATGCGGAAGTTGATCTAAAATATGATTTGAAAGATCAACAATTTAAGGTCTTGGAAATTAATCCTCGTCAAGGTCGATGTGCTTATTATTTAACGGCAACCGGTAATAATCTGGTTAAATTACTAATTGATGATTTATTTTTAAACCAGCCAAAAAAGTTTCATATTGTTAAAAAAGAGATATTATTATCGATGGTCCCTAAATATGTTGTTAAGCATTATATCAATAATGAAAAGTATCGGACTAAAGCTTTAACATTATATAAAAAAAAGAGGGTCGTTGATTCCTTGGATTTTAAGCAGGACAAGTCTTTTAAAAGAAGATGGTATCTAATTAATAGGGATATAAATTTTGTCAAAAAATATCGCAAATATAATTGGTGAAAAGAAGAGGAAACAGGCGTTTTCTTTTTTTTGTTGAATATAATTTATTGGTGATATCCATGTTTTTTAAAAAGATTGATGAACGAATAAGATTACTTCTTTTTATTATGCTGGTTTTGTTATTATTTATCTTGTTTAGAGTTGGCTATATTGAACTTATTGATTATAAAAAGTTAAGTGCTTTGGCCGAGGATTTATGGAGTAGAAATTTACCAATTGCGGCTGATCGAGGATTAATTCTTGATCGTAATGGCATTGTTTTAGCTGATAATATTACGACAACTTCTTTAGTCCTTATTCCTAATCAGATAAAAGATCCGGAGTTAACCAGTACTTCGCTAGCGAAAATATTGGGCGTAACCAAAGAGAAAATGGATAAACATGTCTTAAAAAACACCTCAATTGAACGCGTTCATCCGGAAGGAAGGGGCTTACCTTATGAAATAGCTAATCAAATAGAAGAATTAAATTTACCGGGTGTATATCTAGTGAAAGAATCGAAAAGATATTATCCTTATGGTAATTTATTATCCCATACTTTAGGTTATGTGGGGATTGACAATCAAGGTTTAAGTGGGATTGAACTATTATATGATGATTATTTAACTGGGGAAAATGGAGCAATTAAATATTTTTCTGATGCCAAGGGTAGTAAATTAGCATTATCGGAAATTTATGAAGCTCCCCAGGCAGGCATGAATATTACCCTAACAATTGACTATAATATTCAAAAATCGTTAGAAAGAGAATTAGATAATGTCGTATCAATGTTTAATCCCGATATGGCTTTAGCTATTGTGATGAATCCGAATAATGGGGAAATATTGGGCATGAGTTCCAGACCGGATTATGATCCCAATAATTACCGGAATTATACGATGGAACAGTTAAGCCGGAATCTCCCTATTTGGGCCTCTTTTGAACCAGGATCTACTTTTAAAATTATTACTACGGCAGCTAGTGTGGAAGAAAAGGTAGTCGACTTAGAAAAGGATACTTTTTATGATAGCGGTTCAGTAACCGTTGGTGGAGCTAGAATTGGTTGTTGGAAAGCTGGCGGTCATGGTCATCAAACTTTTTTACAAGTAAT
>CAZHWO010000006.1:0-36731 GCA_964536075.1 uncultured Muribaculaceae bacterium
CCCCGCCACTAAGAATACTTTTTAAGATACTAATAATGGTATCTGGTAATTTAACGGCAAAGGAAACACTAAATTTCTGAATGGCATTATAAACACCTAATTTAGATGATTCTAAACTGTATCCCGAAGATAATTCAATTTTATCAAATAAATTATCAATAAATTTTTGCACATAACTTAATATATTTGGTAACGTATTTATAAAATCGTTTACCTGACTAGCTAAGATTGGGATTAATAAACTTAGGAATAAATAGATACCACCTAGAACCACTACAAAACAAAGAATCGTACTAAGCACCCGACTAATCTTTTTATTACTTAACCAAGTTACTAACGGATCAAAAAGCCAAGCGATAATAATACCAATAAAAAGTGGCGAAATAATATTAAGAATTTTTAAAGCAAACGATAATACTTTCCACTCATTTAAGACATAGGTTATTAACAAAATAGCTAATGCCACCGCCAAAGGATAGAATATTTTTAATAAATTATTACTAATTCTAATTATTTCGTTTAGTCTTGTAACATCTAATTCTTTATCTTTTTTCTCCTTCATTTTATATCCCTACTTTCTAATAAAACTAATTAGTTCATCAATTTTGACTGTAACTTGCTCCATACTATCCCGATCTCGGACTGTAACGGTCTTATTTTTTAGCGTTTCATCATCAATAGTTACGACATAAGGTATACCAATCGCATCAGCCCGTCGATAACGTTTACCGATACTACCCGTATCATCATAAGAGGTCATCATTACATCTTTTAAAGTATTATATATTTCTAAAGCCTTTTCGCTATGATATTTTTTGACCAAAGGTAACACACAAACTTTATAAGGTGCTAGCTCATAAGATAAATGCAATACTTCCCTTGTTTCCCCCTTATCTAAAGTTTGTTCCTCATAAGCTTCAAAAAGAACGGCTAAAAAACTGCGATCAACTCCATAGGTTGATTCCACAATATAAGGAATATATTTTTCATTGGTCTCCGGATCCAAGTAACTCATACTGACACCTGAATATTCTTCATGTCTTTTTAAATCATAATCCGTACGGTTATGAGTACCATTTATCTCTCCCCAACCAAAAGGAAACAAATATTCAATATCACAAGCTGCTTTAGCATAGAAAACTAATTTTTCATGATCATGAAAACGTAAGTGTTCCTGCTTGATACCTAATTCCTGATAAAATTCTTGGGCAAAGTTTTTAAAATATTCATAGTACTCCATATCTGAACCTTCTTTACAGAAAGTCTGATATTCCATTTGCTCAAATTCAATGGTTCTAAAAGTAAAATTACCTGGGGTTATTTCATTCCGAAAAGCTTTACCAATCTGACCAATACTAAATGGTAATTTAGCCCGCATGCTTCTTAAGACATTTAAAAAATTAACATATTCTCCTTGCGCGTTTTCCGGCCTTAGATAAACAATATTTTTACTGTCTTCTACTGTTCCTCGATAGGTTTGAAACATCAAATTAAATTGACGAATATCAGTATAATCAACTTTGCCACACTTTGGACATTTAATTTTATTATCAATAATATATTGGTACATTTCTCCCAAACTCATACTATCAGGATAAACATTACTATCAAAATCAGTAATTAACTGGTCAGCGCGATAACGACTCTTACAATGTTTACAATCCAGTTTAGGATCAGCAAAAGAGGCAACATGACCACTAGCTTCCCAAACCCGAGGATGCATTAAAATAGCGGCATCTAATTCATAACTATTAGGTTGTTTTTGAATAAATTTTTTCCGCCAAACATCTTTAATATTATTCTTTAATCTAACTCCCAGTGGTCCATAATCCCAAGTATTAGCTAAACCACCATATATCTCACTACCTTGAAAAATAAAGCCATATTGTTTACAAAAGTTAGCTAACTTTTCCATTGTTATGTCTTGCATAATTTCACCTCATTATTGATATTTTCGATTAAAATTTAATTCCTTGACGTGCGGATGATTAACAATTATTCGAAATGATTGTTGCATACTATCTTGTAAAGTTTTAAACTCCCCTCTAGAAGAAAATAACTTTCGTACCGCACTATACATTAAAATAGTATTATGTAATAAATAATAATCATCTTTACTGATTAAACCAAGAGAAACCTTTAGATCTTTTAATGTCTCCGTAAAAAGACTAAAACCAATATAGTGATCATCCGAACAAGCATACCGACCATTACTTAATAATCTATTTACCTTAATCAAATCTTCTTCTAATTGTCCTAAACTATAATTTCCCACTACTATACCACCTATAAATATTTTTGATATCTATCACTAAATTTTATTTTCTTTATACATGGATGATCGATAAAACTACTAACAGTATTGCTAAGCATAACTAATTCCTGATTTATTTCTCGACATATCGGATATTTCCGATTATGAAAAAAAGCATGGTCATTCATAACTTCAAAATATACCAGCAAACTATTTTTAATTAGATAATGTTCTTCCCTACTAATTTCATCAAGATTATCACCCAAAAAAGTCATTAATTTACTTAAAGACTTAAGTAATTCTAATTCTTCTTTTCTAGTTAAACTTTTTAACCCAATTCTTTTGTTGATCGTTTTTAAATCTTTGGACAAATCGTCAAGATTATATTTTTCTTCCATAAAACCACCCTATGTATAAATTATAACATTTTTAGATTTTTTAGCAAGTAAAAGTATCAGATATTAAGGAATTATTTTTATATTGTGCTATAATAAATTTATAGGAGGATTAACATGGATAAAATTTTAGAAGAAGCGTTAGTTTTAGAAACGAAACGCCAAGCAAATAATATTGAATTGATAGCCAGTGAGAACTTTGTCTCTAATAGTGTATTAAAATTACAAGGAAGTATTCTCACTAATAAATATGCCGAAGGTTATCCGGCAAAACGTTATTATGGCGGATGCCAATACATTGATATTTTTGAGAGTCAGGCCATTGAATATGTAACCAAACTCTTTAATTGTCAATATGCCAATGTCCAACCGCATTCTGGGAGCAGTGCCAATATGGCCGTTTACCGCGCTTTATTAAATCCGGGAGATAAAGTTATGGGCATGAATCTAAGTGATGGTGGGCATTTAACTCATGGTCATCCATTAAGCTTTAGTGGTAAAGATTATGAAATAGTATCTTATAGTGTTGACCCTAAGACGGAAATGATTGATTATGCTGCTCTTGAAACGTTAGCCTTAAAAGAAAAACCTAGAATGATTATTGCCGGAGCCAGTGCTTATTCACGCATCATTGATTTTGCCAAATTCCGTGAGATTGCCGATCGTTGTGGAGCTTATTTAATGGTTGATATGGCACATATAGCTGGCCTAGTAGCCACTAATCTTCATCCATCCCCTATTCCTTATGCGCATGTTGTTACATCGACTACCCATAAAACATTAAGGGGTCCACGTGGCGGTCTAATTCTCTCTAATGATGAAGAATTAATGAAAAAGATTAATAAAATTATTTTCCCTGGTATTCAAGGGGGACCCTTAATGCATGTCATTGGCGCTAAAGCTCAATGTTTTTATGAAGCTTTACAAACCGATTATCAAAAATACATGGACCAAGTCCTAAAAAATATTACAGCTTTAGCCAATACTTTAATAACTAAAGGTATCCGTCTTGTCTCTGGTGGTACTGATAATCATTTAATTTTGATTGATGTTAAAACCTCATTTGGTATTACCGGATTAGTAGCCGAAAAAGCCCTTGATGAAATTAATATTACGGTTAATAAAAATACTATTCCTAATGATCCGGAATCACCTTTAACAACTTCTGGTATCCGCATTGGTTCACCGGCCATGACCACCAGAGGTTTAAAAGAAGAGGATTTTATCGAAATAGCTAATATTATTTATGAACTTTTAACTAATGTGGAAAATGAAGCCCTAAAAGAAACCTTAAAAGCACGTGTCTTAACATTAACTAGTCAATATCCTATGGAAAGAACATTGAATAATGACTAACATTTTAGATGGTAAATCGCTTAGTGATGAAATTACCATGAAAATTAAAGAAGAAGTTAACAAGATGAATACCAAACCCAAATTAGTCGTTATTAATATTGGTGATGATGAAGCTAGTACTATTTATGTCAATATGAAAAAGAAAAAGTGTGAAGAAATAGGAATTCTTTTTGAACACCTTAAATTATCAGCAACTATTAAAGAAAATCAAGTCATTGATGAAATTATAAAACTAAATAATGACCAAACCGTCACCGGTATTCTTATTCAGTTACCGCTTCCTTCATCTTTAAATAAAGACTTAATTATTAATACCGTTGATCCAAAAAAAGATGTTGATGGCTTAACGAATATCAATCTACTCAATATTATTAATAATCAACCAGGACTAGTTCCGTGCACTCCTAAAGGAATTATCAGTTTATTAAATAACTATGGGATATCGGTAGCCGGAAAAAAAGTCGTTATTATTAATCGTTCTAAATTAGTCGGCCTTCCATTGTTTCATTTATTATTAAATATGAACGCGACCGTAACAGTATGTCATAGTCATACGGAAAACTTAAAAGAAATTACTCAAACAGCAGATATTATTATTACCGCCGTTGGCAAGAAAAATTTTATCACGCATGATATGATTAAAAAAGATAGCATTATTATTGATGTCGGGATAACGCGTGATGATGATCAGAAAATATATGGTGATGTTGATTTTACTCAATGCCAAACCAAAGCAAGTTATATTACCCCGGTTCCTAAAGGCGTTGGTCCCATGACTGTTATCTCTATAATCGAAAATATTATTCAAAGTCAAAAGATGAGTAACTAACTCATCTTTTATAATGTCTTTAATTTATTAATAGCATCCAAAACACTTTTAACAGCCCATATTTTTATAGTATAATGATTAGCTTCCTTTATTTTAATGGCTTCTTGATAATTAGCACCCTCAGGAACTAGAAAAACATCAGCTCCACTTTTAACCGCTCCTTTTAATTTATATTTAACACCCGCTATTTCTTGCACACTACCATCACTAGTAATCGCACCCGTTCCAGCAATCTTTAAACCTTTGGTAATATCTTCTTTAACCAATTTATTATAAATAGCTAATGCCGTTATTAATCCTCCTGATGGACCTAATTCATTACTTTTAAAAGAAAATGATATTGAGGGATCAGTAGTATATTTAATTACTCCATAAGCCCCAATTCCTAACTTTTTTTGACCATCAATATTTTTAACTTTAACTAAAAAATTGATTATATCTCCTTCTCGTTTAATCTTTAAATTTATATTATCCCCAATCTTTTTATTACCAATATAGCTAATAAAATCATCATAATCAGCCATGGTTATATCATCATATTTTAAAATGATATCCCCTACTTCTAAAGAATTATTTTCTTTATCTAAAAGATATAAAATAACATATTCTTGCTTTTCAACTTTAATATCTTTTTTCGCTAATTGATAAGCAATTAAAGTGGCATTATTATTAGCAATTTTTAAAAGTTGTTGATCGCGATATTCAATATCTTTATTGCTCTCTTCTTGATTAAGCTGACTATCTTTAACTGATTCTAAATCCCAACCCGGGATAATATAAGAAAGTAAGAAACTCGATACCGTCGCATTAATCTGATCAACATAAGCTAAATTGAGACTCCCTTTTTTGTTATAGCTATCTTCAATAATAATTTTATCATTAACATCCATAATTCCTCCACCAATATAGATATAATAAGGTACCGGAATAATTAAAATAATATTAAGCAAAACAAAAAACACCAGTATTTTATAATTTTCTTTAAAGAATCGTTTAAGCTTCTCATATATTTTAGTAGGCATTAAAATCCACTCCCTTTTAATTATAACAAAAAAGAAGGAACTTATGAAAAAGATCTTAAAAATTATCTTACCTTTATTCATTTATACTTTTTTTTTAGGTTTGATATTATTATCACCAACCATTGTTAAAAAGGCCGTTCTAGATGGATTAAACATTTGGATTAATAACATTATTCCGTCGATGCTTCCTTTTTATATCCTATCGGAATTTCTTATTAATTATGGTTTTGTCCAGATAATTAGCTTTTTTACCAATAATTTGACCTTTTGGCTTTTTAAAGCCGGTGGTGAAGCGACCTTTATTTTTTTGATGAGTTTATTAACCGGTACCCCCAGTAGTGCTAAATATATAAAAGAATTATGCAATCAAAAACTTATCAATGATGAAGAGGGAACTAAATTATTAACTTTTACCCACTTTATTAATCCTTTGTTTATCATTAATATTACTTATATTATTTTTCATAATTTTCATATTACTATAATTATTTTGATTACCCACTATTTAAGTAATATTATTATTGGTCTTTTATTTAGAAATTATTATGTTAGTTCAAAAAAAACAACGAGCTTTACCAAGTCCATCAATAGTATAGAGGCAAAGAATTTCAGTATAACCTTAAGTAATGCTATTAAAAAAAGTTTTAATACCCTTCTCTTAATTCTAGGGACGATTATCTTCTTCTTAATTATTATCAACCTTTTTAATAATTATTTACATCTTAATTATTATCATTTAGTCATTATTAATGGTTTATTAGAAATAACTAGTGGTATTAGTTTACTTAATAACACTAATTTACCAGTTGCTTTCTTAGCTTCGATGATAACCTTCTTTCTCTCTTTTGGAGGCATTAGTATTCATATGCAAATAAAAAGTATCATTAGTGATACTTCTATTAAATATTATCCTTATTTAATCGCCCGAATAATCCATGCTTCCATTAGCAGTTTAATTGTTTATTTCTTAATAGGCGCCTACTATATGTAACCCAAAGTCAGCTTCATTAATTTCTAAATGCTCTAGTTCAAAATCAATGGTAAATAAGGTTTTAGTACTAGTCGAAATATTTTTAACTGCAAAAAAGGTACTAGCATCGCCAATTGGGACAAATTCAACATAAGCACTGTCTGGAATATCATAGGTTATGCCATCATAATATATTTGTTTACCATGATCAGCCGTTTCATCTATTAAAGCTAACTCTATAGAACTATCATCTTCATATTTAAAACAAGCACTATTTTCAGTAGGTTCAGCAGGAGAACAACTACCTGGTGTTACACCCGTTAGCGGATTATTAACATTGTTAATATCATCATAAATGGCTTTATATAAAGTAGATTGAACAGTGATTAACTGATTACGATAATTCTCCGTTTGTAATCGATCACGATAAGTAGCTATAATGGAAAATAAAGAAATAAAAATAACCATAACAATCACAAAACCAATTAATAACTCTGTAATGGTCATACCTTTAACATTTATTTTCATCACACACCACCCATTTTTTTAAGACTGGCAAATCTAACTGGATAGGTCTTATGACCATCTACATCTTCATCATTACTATTATATTGATCCATATGTTGTTTAACAATAATAATGTGCTGTTCACTAACCGGAATTTGACCAATATAATCTAAATATTCTGAAAGACCTTTAATAGCTGAAGTTCCAGTAAAATTAATATCAATTATCCCAATATTCGTAATTTCCATAGCCGATAACATACTTTCACATAAATCATCGTCACCACAGAATTCCCCGCTAGTCTGGATACTATTAACTGTCTTCCCACTTAAATCTATGTTATCTCTAATGGTATCAATGTTATAGACACTTTCCAGATCATCATAAGTATTCCGTTGTTCATAAATACCAATTAACGGTATCACATTAACATAAATAAAAGTAAAAATCCCTAAAACAAAAGCCGCTACAATTAGTGTTTCAACAATCACAAATCCCTTATTCTTTAATTTTTTCATAATTATCTTTCCTTTTTCTTGATTATCTTATAAAACTATTATATAATAAATTATAGTAAAATACCATATATAAAATGAAGAATAAAAAAGGGGCTAACAAAATGATAGAATACGATTTTGCTAATACACCGATTGTGGATTTAGTTAATCATATCATTGTTTATGCCGTTAATCAAAAAGCTAGTGATATTCACTTTGACCCTGAAGAAAATTATGTAAGAGTGCGTATAAGAATTGATGGCGTGCTAAGAGATCATACAAAAATACCTAAGGAGTTCGAGAGAAATATTGCTACCAGAATAAAATTAATGGCTGGTATGAATATAACCGAAAATCGATTACCACAAGACGGGGCCATTAAAGATACCATTGCTGGGTTTGCTTTAGATATGCGTGTCGCTGTTTTACCGACTAATCATGGTGAAAAGATTGTTGTGCGTATTCTTGACTATTCAAGAAGTTTACAGGGTTTAGGAAGTTTAGGTTTTACTAAAAGAAACTTTGATAAATTACAAAAAATGATTCAAGTCCCAAATGGTATTATTTTAATTACTGGTGCTACTGGTAGTGGTAAATCAACCACTGTTTATTCAATACTACAAGAATTAAATAAAGAAGGCACCAATATTATTACTGTTGAAGATCCCGTTGAAATGGATATTGCGGGGATTAATCAAGTGCAAGTTAACTCTGAGATTGGTCTGGATTTTGCTCGCGTCCTAAGATCCGTATTACGTGAAGATCCTAATATTATTCTTATCGGTGAAATTCGTGATAGTGAAACAGCTAGAATTGCTGTTCGTGCCTCTATTACTGGACACTTAGTATTATCCACTTTACATACTAATGACTCTTTAAGTACCATTGAAAGACTCCTAGATATGGATGTAGAAAGATACTTATTAGCCAGTGCTTTAACCGGCGTTATTAGTCAGAAGTTAGTTCGTACTATATGTCCTGACTGTCGCAAGCTTGAAGTTACTACCGACTATGAAAAAGAAGTTTTCCGCCGGGTTTTAAAGGTTAATGTACCTAAATTATATAAACCTAATGGTTGTCCAAAATGTATTAATGGCTATCGTGGTCGTACGGCATTACAAGAAGTATTACCGATTAACGAACAAATAAGAGATTTAATAGCTGATGAAAATACAAGCAAAGAGATGCTTCGTCAATCTATTTATAAAAGTGATGTTACCACAATGATTCAGGATGGTTTAGAAAAAGTCTTAATGGGCATTACCTCTTTTGATGAAGTTTATAAAGCCATTGCCATTGATGATGAATTAGATAACTATGTTAATAAAGAAATTATGCGTGTTAAAGTTGAACCCATGAAAGTCCAAGACCAACCAAAAAAAGATGCTGAATTTTTATAATTCGCATCTTTTTTAAACAAATCGTTCTAAAATTAAATTAGATAGATATAGATACTTACTATTAATAAACATCCAATCATCCTCAATTATTAACCAGTTATCATCAATTAAATCTTGAATATTAAAGATATCCCAGATATCTTTTTTATATTTATTTTTAAATGAGGTAAGATTAATCCCCTCTATTTTTCTAAGGCCAAGAATTAATTCATAACTCATCATATCCTGCTTAGTTAAAATTTCCTGATAATCATTAAAAGAGCCGGCTAAATATTTATTAATATTTCTCGTATTGGTATAACGGATCTCATCAATATAACCACTGGCTCCTAAACCAAAACCATAATACTGATCATTATTCCAATAGGTTAAATTATGTTTTGATGGAAAGCCTTCTTGGGCATAATTACTAATTTCATAATGTTTATAACCCAATGAAGTTAATTTCTTGTTAATATGATAAAACATTTGACTATCTAACTCTTCTTCAATCGGATTAAGACCATCAATAAATAATTTTGTGTGTGGTTCGATAATTAAACTATAAAGAGCAATATGAGGAATCTGTAAGCTTAGTATTTTCTCTAAATCTTCATCCAATTCCTCAATTGTTTGATCAGGTAAAGCATAAATTAAATCAACATTAATATTATTAAAATATTTTTTAGCTAACCCGATCTTCTTTTCCACTTTATTTTCCGGGCGAGCTAAGATTTTTAAATATTTAGGATTAAAAGTTTGAAGCCCGATACTTAAACGATTAACATCATTATCCTTCAAGAGTTTTAACTTAACCTTAGTTAAATCCTCCACGTTACATTCCATAGTGTATTCATATTCCTGAGCTAATTTTATTTTTTTAAGCACCGTCAATAACTTTTCTAAATTATTGTTACTTAAAAAGGATGGTGTTCCTCCCCCAATATACAATGTCTCAATCAGCTCACCTTGATAACGTAAAGATATTTCTTTCTCTAAAGCTTCTATGTACTTATTAGCTAACTCTTCATTATAATACATTTTAGTAAAGTCACAGTAACTACATATATGATGACAAAAAGGAATATGGATATAAATACTCTTAATCATTATCGACTTTTAAAACCGATAAAAAAGCTTCCTGAGGAATTTCTATACTGCCAATCCGCTTCATTTTCTTTTTTCCTTCTTTTTGTTTTTCTAATAATTTTTTCTTGCGGGAGACATCGCCACCATAACATTTAGCTAAAACATTTTTTCGCATGGCTTTAATATCACTCCTAGCAATAATATTTGATCCGATCGAAGCTTGAATCGGTACCTCAAACATTTGTCTTGGAATAATCTCTCTTAAAGCTTCAACGACAGCCTTACCCCGTTTATAAGCAAAATCCTTATGGACAATAATACTTAAAGCATCCACCACTTCCCCATTTAATAAAATATCCATACGGACCAAATTACTTGGTTTATACCCAATAAATTCATAATCAAAGGAGGCATAACCTCTAGTCGAAGATTTTAACTTATCAAAAAAGTCATAAACAATCTCTGATAAAGGTAACTCATAATGGATATTAACTCTTGTCTTGGATAAATAATCCATGCCAATATAAAAACCTCGTTTATTTTGACATAACTCCATAATTGGTCCAATATATTCACTTGGTGTATAAATATTTGTCTGTAAAAAAGGTTCTTTTATTTCCTTAATTTTAGTTCGATCAGGTAACTTGGTTGGAGCATCAATTGTTATAACGTCATTATCCGTTAATAAAAGCTCATAAATAACAGAAGGACTAGTAGCAATTAATTCAATTTTAAATTCCCGTGTTATTCGTTCAATCGTTATCTCCATATGAAGTAAACCTAAAAAACCACAACGAAAACCAAACCCTAAGGCTTTCGAAGTTTCCGGTTCAAAAGATAGCGAGGCATCATTTAATTTTAATTTACCAATAGCTTCCCTTAATTCCTCATATCTTGTTGATTCAATCGGATAAAGACCACAGAAAACCATTGATTTCATAGGTTTATAACCGGGTAAAGAACTACTAGCTTCATTATCTCTTAACGTAATGGTATCCCCCACTTTAATATCTTCAATACTTTTAATACTAGCAGACACATAACCAACTTCACCAGCTGTTAATTTTTCTTTAGGTGTATGTTTGGGACTATTAATGCCTAATTCTAATACTTCATAAGTAGCTCCCGTAGCCATCATCTTAATAGTATCACCTTTTTGTAGTACTCCATTCTTTATACAAACAGAAATAATAACTCCCCGGTATGGATCAAAATAACTATCAAAAATTAATGCCTGCAGTTTTGCTTCCTTTTTTCCTATAGGTGCCGGTACCTCTTCAATAATCTTAGCTAACAACTCTTCTATACCAACCCCCGTTTTAGCACTTGTTAAAACAATTTCCTCTTCTTTAAAACCAATTTCTTCGATCAATTCTTTTTTTACTTTATCAATATCAGCATTGGGTAAATCAATTTTATTAATAACCGGGATAATGGTTAAATTATTTTCTAACGCCAAGTATAAATTAGCTAAAGTTTGGGCTTCAATACCTTGGGCCGCATCAACCACTAAAATAGCGCCTTCACAAGCGGCTAAACTCCTTGAAACCTCATAGGAGAAATCTACATGACCTGGAGTATCAATTAAGTTTAGAAAATACTCTTCACCTTGATATTGATATTTTAAGTTAACCGCATTCAGTTTGATCGTAATGCCTCTTTCTCTTTCAATATCCATATTATCTAATAATTGATTGCGCATTTCTCTTTTACTAATAGCATTCGTTTTCTCTAAAATACGATCAGCTAAAGTACTTTTACCATGATCGATATGAGCTATAATGGAAAAATTACGAATATTTTCCTGTTTCATCTTACCAACTCCTTGGTGTTTTTATTATATCATTATTTTTGATTATATTAAAAGAGTAATTTACTTACTCTTTTATTTTACATTGTTAGTTTTATTAATGTTAACAAAATCAACCGGATTCCTTAGTTTTTGTAAACGACCATCATTCCCAACATAAACCGTATCTTGGTAATCAGATGCCGTATCATTTGTTCCAAATTGCTTAGACCCAGCTATAACATTAGAATTACCGGCTGGGAGAAAATAATTTCCCCTTTTTTCCTCATCATTTAATCCACTATATTTGATGACTCCATTAACGACTATATTATAAATAACGTTTTCATTATAATTATCGCCACTTGGAATCGCAATGGCTGCTGTTTTAACCGGATTAGTAAAACTTTCTAAGGCACTTCTAAAGGCCTCTTCTAATGGCGTGCTCTCTCTTCTTCCTGTACTGGCACTATAATAACCACTTCTTACCGGACATTCGCCCATAGCTGGACTATAATTACCTAGAGCTAAACATAAAGATAAACTAGAAGAATTACTCTTTTCTTCAGAACTCATATTATTTAAAATAATGGTCTTTCTATCATTATTTTCAAATCCCCCAACTGCAATAACTAAAATATCTTTAGTTGATTTATGATCATTTGCTTTAGCTAACTGTAAAGCTTCCTCATTACTATTAACTATTTCTGTAGCAACACCCAAATCATTTAAATTAGTTTCAATGTTTTGAATCAGATTATTATATTTTTCATCCCCAGGAATTAAAATAACACTTACATCTTCTACATTATAAATAAGATCATTATCTTTCGTTTCCGTTACTATAGATGTTGTTGTATTGGTATCACTACCTTTACCATCATCACGTCCAGCATATACTAAACCAGTAACAGTCAGTACTAAACCAACAACAAAAACTGCTCCTTTAAAGAAAGAATTTTTTAAACTAAACTTCCACTTCTTAGTCACAATTTTTTCAACGACTTCCTTGTTGACAAAATCAACTTTAATAACATTATTTGTTTTCAATAATCTCACCTATGGTTATTATACAATATTAGTAGTAAAAAAGCAAAAATGATTGTCATTTTTATGTCAAGTAATACATAAAAATCGTTAATTGACAAAATATAATAAAGAGTTGCTTTTTACCTTTAGGTATTATATAATTGTTAATATAGGAGTTGGTTAGAATGGTATGTCCAAATTGTGGATTTAATAATACAGATGATGCAGCTAAATGTTTAATTTGTCAAGCTCCATTACAAAATCCCCAAACGGCAATAAATACAAATGTTGATCCTAGTAACAACAATAATTATTATGAAGAAAGCCCCAAAAAGAAATTAAATATTCTACCTATTATTTTAATTATTGTGGCTGTCATTATTATTGGTATTGGGATAATATATTTTGTTTTCTTTAGTAAACCTAAATATACTAGTAGTGTCACTTTTGGATCTGATCGTATTACTACTCTATATGGTATATATCCTAATATCACAGTTCAAAGTGAAATGGCCTGTGGGGATACCTGTTTGAATATCTATTATGCCCGAGCAATATATAGTGATAACGTTAATAAAGAATATGAAAACAGTTTAAAGAATAATAATTTCACTATCTTCTCCATAAAGAATAGTGATACTTCTAAAATAACCAAATTTGTCAAAAATTCAGTAACCAATGGAAAAGTTTTAGTCGTTACAGTAACTATTAATACACAGGCTGTTACCATAAAATATGAACTGTTATCTGGATCTATCGATGACTTAATAGAAAAAGAATTGCAATAGCAATTCTTTTTATTTCTCTTCATTATGACAATGACAATCATCACCGCAATGACATTCATGTTCATCATCACAATGACATTCATCACCACAGTTACAAGGATCTTCGATCTCTTTAAGTTGTTCATCTAAATAATATAAAATATAATTTAATTCAACGGCTTCTTCTTTTTTAGTAACATTATTCTTTATCTTAATAACTCCATTTTTAAAATCTTCACTATTTAAAATAATTAACATTTTACTATTTAGTCGATCAGCTTGTTTAAATTGACCCTTTAGATTACGTCCTAAGTATTCCATATCAACTTTAAATCCCGATAATCTTAAATCTTGTGATAGGGCTAAAGCTATCTCTTTTTCTTCATCATTAACATACATAATATACGCATCAACAGTATTATTGACAGGGATATCAACTTTTTCTTTTTCTAAAGCTAGCATTAAGCGATCAAAACCAAAAGCAAAACCCATACCCGGCGTCTCAGGACCTTCTAGTTCCTTTACAAGATTATTATATCTTCCTCCCCCACATATAACATTCTGACTACCAAAACCTTCAACATCAGCCTCTATTTCAAACACCGTATGATTATAATAATCTAAACCACGAACAATATTAGGATTAACTTCATAATCAATTCCTAAAATATTTAAATACTTTTGAATTATGTCAAAACGCTCCTTAGATGGTTTATTTAAATAATCGGTAATTCGAGGAGCTCTTTTCATTATGGGTAATTCTTGATCAACTTTGCAATCTAAAATACGGAGTGGATTTTTTTCTAAACGTCTTTTACAATCATCACATAACTCGTTAATATGGGGTTTAAAATAATCAATGATTATCTCACGGTAGTTAGCTCTTGATTCACTATCACCTAAAGAATTAATATTAACTTTAAGTCCTTTTAAACCACATAATTTAAAAATATTAACGGCTACAGAGATAAGTTCCGCATCAACAATCGGATCATCACTCCCTAATACTTCAAAGCCAACTTGATAGAATTCTCTATCTCTTCCTAATTGTGGTCTTTCATAACGAAACATTGGTCCAACATAATAAACTTTTACCGGTTGAAGAGCATCACCATACATTTTATTTTCGACATAACTACGCACAATCCCTGCTGTTCCTTCCGGACGAAGCGTAATCATACGGTCCCCTCGATCTTTAAAATCATAAGTTTCTTTACTAACAATATCCGTGCTTTCACCTAATCCTCGATGAAATAATTCACTAGCTTCAAAAATAGGGGTCCGCATAAAATTATAGTTATATTTTTCTGCTACCATATCAATCAAATTATTTACTGCCAGCCATCTTTTGGCTTCAAAACCAGATAAATCATTGGTTCCTTTTTGTTTATTGATCATATTTCCTCCTTTTTAATAAAAAGGTAACACTCATAAAAATTTTAATGGTGTTACCTAATCACCTGAATAACTTATATTATATATTATAACATAAAATTCAAAATAACATTATTTTTATGGACAATTTTTAGTTGGACAAGATATATCGCCGCATGCCCCTTCGTATTCGTCACATTTTGTGTTTGTCATATTAAATTTTTTTGATACCGTATTACCAGCTGCATCAGCTGCTCCAATTAACCACTTAACTTTGCCTGTATCCCTCAAATTTAAGTGATCTTTATAAGTTGATTGAGGATCATCAGAAATATTTTTTCTAATATAATAGGCTCTTTCATCAAGACCGGTATGTGCACAATACCATGACTCTGAGTCATTTGTCCCCATATCATAACAGTGTTTTGTTTGAATTAGAGCAACACCGGACAAATTGTCTTCAGCGCGATAATTAATAATACTTGTTATATTATTATCCGCGGCACTCACACAACAAGCACCTACATCATATTTATAGTATATTTCTGGCGGTGTCTTATCTAATTTGACCGTAATACGACTACAGGCTTTTGTGTTACCAGCATTATCTTTAACTGACCAATCTAAATAGGATGTCCCTTCTGCATATACTGTCCAACTAGGTCTTGGGTCATAAGTACCATTAGTGGTTTTACCAGTTGTTGTCACCTTTTTTTCATTACTACATCCACTTAAAGTATCTTTACAATTTGCTGATGTATATACATTTTTATTTACCCACTTATTATTTGTATAGTTTGCACCATTAACATCACCAATTTTAGCAACATTAGTACAAGTTGGAGCTGTTTTATCAATCCAATATTCACCAGAATAGCAATCTTTTTTCTTTGATGGAGTATCTTTATTATATATAGTTACTTTAGCTTTTCTTTTACCCTCGCCAATTAAGGTCCTAATCTCAATAGCAGTCGGATTAACAACATCATTTGTTCCTCTAATTGTATAATCACCGCTGTTTGTATTAGTAGAAATCTCCCAGGTATCAAATGTATCATTAAGTTTTATGGATAAATCAACATCCTGATTTACCCAAGTTTTAGCCACTACATTAGTTGTAATTTTTGGACAACTAAGTTCTGCTTCTATTTTAAATGTAAAGTTACCTGTTGTTTCATAACTATAATTCTTTTTTGTTGTATCAACAAATCTAAATTTTAACTTGTAAGTTCCATTAGTTAAACTAGAAATATCTAAAGTACCTTCAGTACATATATTATCATTAATTGTGCAAGAACCAATCTTTTCGTATATACTCCACTCTTCAGTACCAATAAGAGCATAACTAACTTCATAATGATCCACAGTAAAATTAGGCGGCGTTACTTCTGGTACATCAATACCATTAGGTGACAATTTAAACTTTAAAGTATCTTGTACCGTACTACCCCAAGTAAATCCTATAGGAGCGACAATTGGAGCATTATACTTATATACAATAAAATCACTAGTAGCTTCTATTTTACTAATGCCAGTTTCACTATTCTCATAACTATAATTCAAAACATATTTTTTACTTTGATTAATATTAATATCACTAATATTACTAGCAGGTACAGATACTTTCCAATCAATATCTTGATTATTTAAATTAATATAAACTTTACTCATTAATTTGCCAGGGTTATATAAGTCACTACGTCCATTATATAAATATAAAGTACCTGGCGTTTTAAGTATAGCTACTGGATTATAATCATCTGTACATAAGTTAGCAATCGTATTATAAATTTTTATTGTATCTGTTACATATTCACAATTATTATTAGCATTATCACAATTGCATTTAATACAGGTATAATATTCATAATTTTTATTACCCGTATTAACAGCCATGCCATAGCCAGAACATGATTTTTTATTATCAGCATCGACTACTTGATCAATAAAATCATCTCCAACTAATGTACCTAGATCAACAGTAACTCTTCCATATGCCCCAGTTGGTCTTAAATCTCGATTGGTATTAAAATAATCTTGAGTGGCCAATTTAACATTTTGATCTTCAGCTTCATAGTAATTTTTCCTTTGCTTTTTAATTAACATACTAATAGCTGGTACCGCAATAGTTATAATAATGGCTAAAACAACAATAACAGCTAATACTTCTATTAAAGTAAAACCTCTTTTATTTTTCATATTCTCACCTATCCTAAATTAATTATACAAAATATCCCCTAATTAAGCAATTATTTTTTAAAAAGATAGTATTTTCATACTATCCTTCATTATTTATTTTTTCAATAACCAGTTTACTAGCATCCTTTGAAACTGTAAAACTATAATATGTTAATTCATTTTTTAACAAATTATCAAAGGAATCGCCAGGAATAATTGTTAAAACATTTCCTTTTTTATCAACTACTTTAAATTGATAATCTTTGGCTACTAATTTATCAGTAGTAGTGTTAGTAAGAGAAAAATTTAAAATATATTGTAACTTATCATCTGTTTCTTTAAATTCTATATTATCAGCTATTAAATCTCCTACAACTATCTTTTCTTTTTTACTACCAAAATAATATTCATTATCTTTGGTTTTCAAACTAAGATAAACTCCCACACTAATAGCTATAATTCCCATCAACAAAATTATCCCTATAATTATTCTTTTCTTTTTCATCATTATCTCCAATATCCACACTGAGCAAAGAACTCAACATAGACCGATACTGAAGCAGAGTTTCCAGCATTAGTTGTAATTGTCCATTTACGTTTTGCAGCATCAGTATTTTGGCAATATCTATGTGGCCAAGTTTCGCCTGTTTTACCCGTTACTGTTCGTGGCTGAGTATTACTTCGGGCACTACAATTATTATAGTTATATTTAATTTGTTTACTATCATCCGTTATACCACATGACCAGCAATCTGCTGCTGTGCTTGTAGAAGAAATCCCCGAGGAAGCACCAGATACTTTTAAAGTACTTTCCCAATCAGCATCATTAATATACATACAAGATCTTGAAAAGTAATTAACAACTGGTAAATTTTTGACCTGTGAACTTGATACTGTAGTTAGTACATAATTCTTAGCATAAACATCCCAATAACTACTTCTTAAACCATAACTTGTATTAAACCACGGCGGACTAGGATTAGGACTACTAAGTGCATTAGGAAAAAGATATACATATTTGTTATTAATTTTTTTGGTAGTACTCTTTAAGCTATTCCAAGTTGACTCATCAATAGTCAAAGAAACGCCATCAGCATTTTCAAATTTAATAGCTGCAGCACCACTATTACAAGTATTAGTATTATCAGCGGCATCTTTTACATAACCATAATATTTTACTCCCGTTGTTGAAGCTGTTATTGTTTTTGAAGAGACACTATTATAAGTAGCATTCTCAGAAGTAGTTAAACCATAAGAAACGGAAGTTTCACCAGCTGTACTAAAATTTAATTTAAAGGTCAAATTTTTTCCCTTATACCAACCATTAGTACCTGCTGTACCACTTACAGAAACAGAGCAAGTCGGTTTGGTTACATCAAACTTCATTGTATAATTTTTACAAACTACTTCATCATCACCATCTTTATATCCAACTTCAAATGTCTGAGTACTATCTTTACTTGGTTTTGACACAACTCCATTTATTGTTGCAAGAGAGGATAAAGAAGCAATATCAGTTATTGTCGAATTAACTTTATAATAAATATTATTAATCGTACTTGCCGAGATATTCTTTATGGTATAAGTAATACTATTATCACTAGCATTATAAATGGTCTTAGAATTATTTCTTGTTATTTGTATGTTTGAACAACTGGCTGAAGGATTACTTTTTATAAAGTAAAAAGTATCAGAGGTAGCCGTTAACCCCGCTCCCGTTGTGACTATAACTGTGTAATCGCCTGTTTCATTTACTGTAATAGTGTTCAAAGTTTCACCAGCAATATTAGTACCATTTTTTTGCCACTGAAAAGTTTGACCGGAAATATTCGTTCCTGTGCTAGCTACTAAATCAATTGCAAATTTAGAACTATATGGATTACTGCTACTACTATTACCACCATTACTTTCAGCAATATAAACAGTTGGAGTGGTACGATCAATTTGATAATCCTCTAATTGACAAGTATTTGTTAAGCCTGAATTATTATCCTTAATGATAAATTTACCTGTTCGAGCAGCATTATTATCATTTAAAGATATCGTATAATTATTACCATTTTGGACTACGTTATTCACTTCTATATAACTAGCATCGTCTATTATTTCTTCAAAGCGTAAAACTAGTCTGGCATCATCGACTGTTATATTTCCATCATTATTAACATCCCCAAGACTATTACTGTATTGAACAGTAGGACAAGAGTCCAGACCTGATGCACATCTAAGAATTTTTCGCGCATCGGTAACCGTTATACTACCATCACCATCGGTATCAGCCCTAGTCAGATATTCATCATTCGGTAATTCATCGAGACCAACTGCCACTCTTAAAGCATTACGTGCATCAATAACAGAGATGCTACCATTTCCATCATAATCTCCTAATACATAACCAGCACTAAGCCCAGCTGCTTTTCTAAGAATAATAACCGAGTCTTTCCGATCAATATAATTACTTCCATTTATATCGGCTTGATTATAAGCTACAAAATCTGTTCCCGCTGAATTATTGATATATGATTTAGTAACACTAATATTGGCTGGTAAACTAAAACTGATATTAACTGCTGATCGATACCAATTTGATCCAGTTGCATTGGAATAAGTTCCCGAGGCTGTTAAGGTTGGACAATTTGGTAGGTTCTTAGTTACAGTAATACGTAAATAACTGGCAGCACCGGTTTCTAAACTAATATTTTCTTCATCATCATTAAACGCAAAACGAACTTCATAAGAACCAGATAAACTTTCTACATCAATTGTGCAATTAGTACGTTCATTAGCTGTTTGACTACCACAATCAACTGTTTGCCAACTAGACCATTCAGTTGTATCTTTTAAACGATATGAATATAAATAATCTTTTACCGTTACTCCCGGATATCCATCATAAGTACTTACTCCATCTGGATCAATCTCATTAGGTTTTAATTGATCAATTGGCACTGTTGTTTCACTAGCTAGAACATGATAGTAGTTACCTCCTGCTATAGCATTATTAATGGTACTACTATAAATAACTGTTGGTGCTTCATACTGATAGATAATTAAATTTCTTTTTTCTTTATTAGCAAATAAATCTACTTGTTCCCCATTATTAGTATACATATAACTATATTTAAGCTGAAAAATATTTGGTTGAGTAACATCTAATGTTGTCTCCACCCCATCTTTATATACTGTTGGAGCCGCAGGTGTATCATAAATAGTATAAATCTTATCTCCTAAAGTTCTTGTTATTTTAACACGTGTTGTTAAATCAGATGATTTATAAACTTTATTAACATATAGCCAAATGCTCCCATAATCTGAATTTTCACCAGTATCATCAATCGCATATTCATTATTACCTCCGGCTACAGAACAATAAGTATTTTCTGAAGTATATTCACAATTATTGTTAGATTCATCACATTTACATTGGGTACAAGTAATATAGTCATATTCTTTATTTTCATTTTTTATAACATAAACAAAACCTGAACAGGTTTCTCCCCCATCAGCATCAACGACTTTAGTAATATAATCATTATCAACTAAAGACTTTAAAGTAACACCCTTGTTGTCTAGCAGCTCAGTTGGCCGTTCATTACGGTTACTATTAAAATAATCTCTTCCAGCCAAAGAAATAGAAGAATCTAAAGATTGATAATAGTTCTTTCTTTGCTTACGAATTAAATAAGTAACGGTTGGAATAGCAATGGCAATGATAACCGCCAAAATAGTAATAACTGATAATATTTCAATTAAGGTAAAACCTTTTTTATTTAATTTTTTCATCAAGGCCTCCTACTATATTAATTAAATTATACAGAAAAAGAGAAGATTAATCAATCTTTTCTTTAACAGTTTCTATACCTTTTTTTATATCACTCTTATAAGTTCTAACGATCGTACTAAGAATAATTAATAATGGTAAGGCTAATATTATCCCGGTCATTCCTCCTAAAGCTCCCCCAACAAACACCGCCATAATATTTAATAAAGGATTTATTTGGTTAGTCTTACCATATATTTTCGGTGATACAAAATAACCATCAATATTAGGAACAATAATACATATTAGAAAAGTTAAAACCATTAATTTAGTACTGATAACGGACGCAATAACAATAGCGACAACATTAGTAATAAAGCCCCCAATATAAGGAATAATCGTTGTCACCGCTGCCAAGACTCCTAAAAGTAACCAGTTAGGATGACCAATAATTAAGAAAAGAAGGGAGTACTCAATTAATTCTATCAACATAAATAAGCCTAAACCTTTAAAATAATTGGTTATTTCTTGATCTAATTTAGTAACTAATCGATAAGTTTTTTTCTTAAAACCACTAAAAAATTCTTTAATTCCCTGCCTAATTTTATCCATATCTAATAAGAAATAGATACTAGCAATGATAACTATTACCAGATTAGTTAAAAAACTAATCGATTTATTTAAAATATCAATCGTTCCATTGGAGATATATTTACCTAAATCTTTAACTATCGTATTTAAAGAATCGGTAATAGCTATCTCAAAACCACCCAGATTTAAATCAAATTTATCCGAAACATTACCAATAAAGGTCAAAATCATATTGGTAAATAATAGCAATTGCTCATATATTAATGGTAACGTAAAGGATAAAATCGTGACAATAAAAGCTAAAATCGTAATAACTACTAAAGCCACCGCTAAATGTTTTCTTACGCCCTTTTTCTCTAACCATTTAACTAATGGATGAAGACAATAGGCGACCGCAAACGCAATAATAAACGGCGCTAAAATACTAAGTAATTTAGCAATTGTTCCCCACCACCAACTACTCGTTAAATAAGCCAGATAAATCATCAGCATCACCAATAAAACATTCAGTAATTTGTAATTTAAATTATTTTTCATTATTTCCCCTCTCGATAATAATGGTCACTGGTCCATTATTAGTTATTTCAACAATCATTTCTGCGCCAAAAAGACCTTCTTGAACATCAACATATTCCTTTAATTTATTATTGAATAATTGATATAATTTAATCGCCTTCTCACCATTTAGAGCTTTTGAATAACTAGGTCGATTCCCTTTGGAAGAATCACCATACAATGTAAATTGCGAAATAGATAAAAGCTGTCCTTTAACATCTAGGATGGATTTATTCATAACCTTATCATCGTCATCAAACACGCGTAAATTAATAATTTTATTGACCATGTAATCAATGGTCTTCTCATTATCTCCTTCAGTAAAACCGACCAATAATGTTAAACCATTGTTAATCTGACCAACTATTTTTTGATTAACCGTTATCTTGGCCTGATCACATCTTTGTACTACTACTTTCATCGAATAATCCTCTCAATATTATTAACATAATCCAAACGATTTAAATCATTAATAATCTTATCTACGTGATTAATGTCCTTTACCAAAAGACCTATTTCATAAACCATTTCATCAATTCTAGGTAAAGTTTTAACATTATCAATATTAGCACTGTTTAAATCAATTCGTTGCATTATCTCAAATAAAGCATTATTACTTTCTTTGGTAGCATGAACAATGATATTAGCTAGATATTTCTCCGTAATTTCATCATTCCATTTTACTGCCACAAAACGGTCATTGACATTATTTACATTATGGCAATTAATTCGATGAACCGTTATACCGGCTCCCTTGGTAATATATCCAATAATAACATCACCCGGAATAGGGTTACAGCAGTTAGCCAAATTAACTTTAATTTTATCAATGCCCTCAACAATAATATCGTTTTCTTGTTTTCTAATGGCATAGCCACCAATTTTAGGAACATTTTTTTTCTCTTCTTTGAAGATAAAATCAATAACCCCATTAGCAGTTAATTTATTATTACCTATATTTAGATATATATCATCAAGGGTCATTAATTTATACTTTTCAAGGATTTTGTCAATATTATCATCACGATAAAAATCATTAAACTCAATATGTCTTTTTCGTAACTCTTTATCAAGTAAATCTTTGCCTAGATCAATATTCTCTTGCTTCATACTAGAAGTGAAATAGCCTCTTATTTTATTTTTAGTATGCGTTAACTTAGCAATATTAATCCATTCTTTTGAGGGCCCAGGATTATTTTTATTAGTAATGATTTTAACGATATCATCATCTTTTAATTCATAGTCAAGGGGAACAATCGTGTTATTAACTAAAGCTCCCACCATAGTTTCGCCAATTTTACTATGTACCCGATAAGCAAAATCAACTGGTGTGGCCCCTTTGGGTAACTCAATAACATCACCTTTAGGAGTAAAAACATAAATATTATTATTTAAAATCTCATCTTTGACACTACTTACAAATTCCTCTGTCGATAAACGATCCTCTTTTAAATCAATAATAGATTTAAAAAATTGTAACTTCTGTTCTGTTGTTGACATCATGGCTTCTTTAGCTTCTTTGACAGGCTTTTTTTCTTTATAAGACCAATGGGAAGCAATACCATTTTCGGCTATCTGATCCATTTCATAGGTTCTTATCTGAATTTCAAATAAAGATCCATCAATCCCAAAAACAGTGGTATGTAGTGACTGATAACGATTGGCTTTGGGCATAGCAATATAATCTTTAAAACGTTTAGGGATCGGACGATACTTTGAATGAATAATTCCTAATGCTAAATAGCATTCCTGCTCTGTTTTAACTAAAATACGTAAAGCCAATAAATCATATATGTCATTGAATTTACGCCCAGTATTAAGTTTATTATAAATACCATAAATACTCTTCGATCGCCCTTTGATTTCATGTTTAATATTATGCTCTTTTAAAAGTTTCGATACTTCGATTAACATTTCATTAACCGCTTGATCCCGCTCCAATTTAGTATTATTTAATTTTTCGGCAATATCATAATATACTTCCGGTTTTAAATAGCGAAGCGATAAATCTTCTAATTCCCCTTTTAAACGATTAATACCTAGATGGTGGGCAATGGGCGTCAAAATTTCTAAGGTCTCTTTGGCCTTCTCGCGTTGTTTATCTACTGGTAAAATGTAAAGCGTGCGCATATTATGTAAACGATCGGCCAACTTTAAGATAATAACGCGCACATCCTCACTCATCCCGACAATAATTTTTTTATAATACTCGATTAAATAATCATTATCTGTCGAAAAGTTAATACGCCCTAGTTTGGTAATTCCCATAACTAAATCCGCTACTTCTTGGCCAAACCTTTTTTCAATCTCTTCTTTAGTAGCCGTAGTATCTTCAATCGTATCATGTAATAAAGCAGCCATTAAGCAAGGGATATCCGCCGTTATTTCCGTCAGAATAAAAGCCACTTCTAACGGATGAATAATATACGGTTCTCCTGTCTTACGAAACTGACCTTCATGTTTTAAAGCCGCATAATCATAAGCTTCTTTTATTTTGACAAGATCTTTTTTATTTTTAGTATATTTAGCGACCTTATTAATTAAATCATTAATCGTTTTTTGTTTATTATCTTCCAATTTTATCACCTACATTAAGTTAATATCTTCTAAGTTAACTTCTTTTTTTGCTTGAGCAAACTTCTCTTTAATGTATTTATCAATATCCTTATTATCTAAATTTAAAATATCGCTTACCATATCAGCTAAGGTTAAGCCTGATGACTTGGACCACTTTTTCTCTTTCAAATAATTCCAAATATCTTCACTAGCCACATAATCAATTTTAAAGCGTCTTAACTCTCGGACTTTACTATTTAAAGCTGGCAATAATCTTTTATATAGTTCTTCTACGGAATTAAATTCAAAATTCATTATTTCACCCTCTAATAATTATATATTTTACTTCATATACTATTATATCTTAAGTTTGGAAATTTTAAAAGGAGTAATATGACAAAAGAAAAATTTATCTCGAGCGCTATTGTCTTAATTATTGGTGGGGCCCTTACGAAAATATTAGGTATTATTATTCGCATTATTATGACTAGATTAGTTGGCACTCAAGGTGTTGGCTTATATATGTTAATTCTACCTACTTTTTCCTTATTTATGGCCATGGCTAGTTTAGGGTTTCCTATTGCTATATCTAAACTAGTCGCTGAAGATAAATATAATAATAAAAGACTTATTTCGTCCATTATTCCCATAACCATTATTCTAAATTTTCTCTTAATGCTTATTATTATTTTTATCGCTCCTTTTTTAGCCAATAATTTACTCCATGATTCTCGGTGCTACTACCCCATTTTATCGATTGGCTTAGTTTTACCTTTTGTCAGTTTATCAAGTATTTTGAACGGTTACTTTTATGGTAAACAAAAAATGGTTCCTCACGTTACCTCGAATGTCTTTGAACAAATTATTCGGATGTTAATGATGCTTTTAATTACTCCTTATCTTTTAAAAAAAGGCCTTACCTTTGCTGTTTCAGGTTTAGTTCTTATCAATATTGTTTCTGAACTACTAGCTATTTTTATTTTATTCTTCTTTCTTCCCAAACACTTTAGAATTAAGAAATCTGATATCAAACCTAACCCTGATTATATTAAGGATATTTTACAAATTTCTTTACCAACAGTCACTGATCGTATTATCGGTTTAGTTGGTTATTTCTTTGAACCAATTATTTTGACCAGTATTTTATTAGCCGTCGGTTATTCCAATCACTTTATTGTTAATGAGTATGGTATTATTGAAGGTTATGTTATGCCTTTGTTATTAATGCCCGGCTTTTTTACTAATGCCGTTTCCAGTGCTTTACTGCCGGTTATCTCTAAAGCCAATGTCAAAAATGATAAAAAATATATAAAAAAGAAATTAAAACAAGCTATTTTAATTTCCTTAGCCATTGGTCTTCCAATTACCATTATTCTCATGATTAATCCCACTTTTTTCTTAAAATTAATTTATAATACCGATAAAGGAGTTTCATATTTACGTTTTCTAGCCCCCTTTTTTCTTCTTTATTATATTGAAGCACCTTTTGCCATCACTCTTCAAGGGATTAACAAAGCCAAAGATATTATGTATCATACCATTATCGGAATATCTTTTAAATTAATCGTTTTAACCATTGTTTCTTATTTAAAATTAGGTATGTTAGGTCTTTTATTATCGATTCTTGCCAATATTACTGTTACCACAGCCTATCATTATCGTAGTTTAAAAAAGTATCTTTAATTATTTTTCCATCATATATTTATTCACTAATAATAGATGACTAAGTCCTAAGAAAAAACCACCTAAAATATCAGAAAAATAATGAACCCCTAAATATATTCTCGATAAACCGGTTAAAAAGATTAAGAAGACTAACAAGCTATTAATAATGATCTTTTTCTTACCGATTAAATATTTACTAACATATAAAATAAGTAAGCCATAAACAAACATCGCCATATACGAATGACCACTAGGAAAACTATTACCTTTGGCTTCAATTAACCAAAGAATATTAGGCCGCGGACGATTAAAGAAAATCTTTAACAACTGATAAACGATAACGGAAAAAACAATATTTAATGTTATATTTTTAAAATAAGTGGCCTTTTGCCGGAAAAGAAAGATAATTAGACAACTAATGGCTAAAACATACCCTAAAAAGGTGACTAAATTAGTAATAATAACAAATAAAGTTGTTACTCTTACATTAATTAATGTTTTTACTAAGCCATAAATATAAATATCCATATCCGTAACAAGATTAGCTTTAACTAAAATAGCTATCCCTAAAAAGAGTATTAAAAAAAGACTTGATAATATTCTATCGCGCATATTCTTCTCCCCATTATATAATCATTATATCGATATTGTTCGTAAAATGCAAACAAAAAAGAAGTTAGTCTTCTTTATTATTTAAATAGTTAATCGCTTCCAAAGCTGCAATTGTCCCATCACTAACAGCAGTTGTTAACTGGCGAACTTTTTTCTTACGGCAATCACCGGCTACAAAAATACCGGTTTTGTTTGTTAAACAGTCATCACTGGCCAACACATATTGGTAATCATCTAACGTAATTAAGTTTTTTAAAAAATCATTCTGGGGTTCTTGACCAATCGAAACAAACAGACCTGCAACTTTTATTTCAGTTATCTTTCTTTGAGCATTTTCAATAGTAATACTTTTTAAATCTTCATCCCCAGCTAAAGCTTTAACGTGGGCTTCATAAATTACCTCAAGATTATTTTTCTTAGCTAAACGGTCGATTAATGTTTGTTCGGCAGTTAAAGTTGCTAAGTTTTGAATAATCGTTACTTTATTACATAATTCAGCTAAAGATAACGCTGTTACAATAGCACTATTACCACCACCGATAACAGCAACATCCTTTTCTTTATATAAAGGTCCATCACAAGCGACACAAAAGGAAAGCCCATTACCAATGTAATCTTCCTCGTTAGGTAATCCTAGTAAGCGCGGTTTTGATCCAGTCGCAATAATAATACTTTTCGTCTGATATCTATGCTCATCTGTTATAACTGTCTTAATATCACCATCGACAATTTCTATAACTTCCTCTAGTTCAACAACTCCACCTAAAGCTAATACCTGTTCAGATAAATTATTACCTAAATCCATACCACTAATTTGTTTAAAACCCGGATAATTCTCAACTAAAGGGGACGAAGTAATTAGTCCCCCAATCGTTTCTTTTTCTAAAATGAGTACTTTTTTATTCGCTCTTAGAGCATAGATAGCCGCTGTCATACCAGCTGGTCCACACCCAATAATCACAATATCATACATTTTGTAGTTCTTTTTCCTCACTTACATATTTTTTTATATTCGATAGATTAACAATTTTATCCATTTTGCCCTTTTTAATCACCACTAGCGTTGGCGCTTGTTTGACACTAAACTCCATCGCTAATTCTTTAGCTTCCTCGGCATCAATATATTCAAAAGCTATTTTAGCTTTTTTAAGTAAAGTTGCCGCCATTTTACAATTGGGACAAGTTTTAGTAGCAAACAACATTATACGATTACCATCTTGGCATCGACAATTTTCTTCCTCACATTCCTCTTTCGTTTTAGCTTCAAGGTATGAGTGATCTAAATCATATAGTTTACGCATCTTGTATTCTTGCGTTTTGCCTTCATTCCAATTTTGAACCGGACGATAGTAACCAGTAATACGACTATATACCTCTGCATCAGCTCCACATATTGGACATTTAAAATGTTCACCAACAATATAGCCATGACTTCGACATACCGAATATATAGGCGATAAAGTATAATATGGTAATTTATAATTCTCGGCAATCTTTTTAACAATATTAGCCGCCGCTTTCCAATCGGTTAATCTTTCGCCTAAGAAAGCATGAAAAACGGTTCCTGAAGTATACAAAGTTTGTAATTCATCCTGAATATCTAGGGCTTTAAATATATCACTCGTATAAGATACTGGTAAATGAGAACTGTTCGTATAGTATGGCGTTTCATCCTTTTCACTAGCGGTAATAATATCAGCATAATTCTTTTTATCGTGTTTTGCTAAACGATAAGAAGTTGATTCAGCTGGCGTCGCCTCTAAATTATATAGATCCCCATATTCTTCTTGATAATCGGCTAATTTTTCCCGCATAAAATTTAACACATCTTTGGTAAATTTTTGTGCTTTTTCATTTGTTAAATCTTCCTTTAACCAAGTGGCATTTAAACAAGCTTCATTCATCCCAATAATCCCAATAGTTGAAAAATGATTATTGAATGTTCCTAAATAACGCTTGGTATAAGGATATAACCCCTCATTTAAAAGTTTAGTGATAACATTTCTTTTTATTTTCAGACTACGCGCGGAAAGATTCATAATCTTCTCTAATCGATTGTAAAAATCTTTTTCATCATGAGCTAAATAAGCAATTTTAGGTAGGTTAATCGTAACAACGCCAATAGATCCAGTACTTTCACCACTACCAAAATAACCACCTGATTTCTTTCGTAATTCTCTTAAATCTAAACGTAAACGACAACACATACTTCTGACATCACTTGGTTCCATATCACTATTAATATAATTTGAGAAATATGGCGTTCCATATTTAGCTGTCATTTCAAACAATAGTCTATTATTTTCCGTTTCACTCCAATCAAAATTTTTCGTAATGGAATAAGTCGGAATAGGATATTGAAAACCGCGCCCATTCGCGTCACCTTCAATCATAATTTCAATAAAAGCTTTATTAATCATATCCATTTCTTTTTGACAATCTTTATATTTGAAATCTAATTCTTCACCGCCCACTAACGCATTAAGTTCGGCTAAATCATTAGGTACTACCCAATCTAAAGTAATATTAGTAAAAGGAGCCTGCGTTCCCCATCTACTTGGAGTATTAACGCCATAGATAAAAGACTGTAAGCATTGTTTAGTCTCTTTATAACTCAAATTGTCCTTTTTAATAAAAGGCGCTAGATAAGTATCAAAAGATGAGAAAGCTTGTGCTCCCGCCCACTCATTCTGCATAATACCTAAGAAATTAACCATTTGGTTACATAAAGTTGCTAAATGTTTAGATGGAGATGAAGTTATTTTTCCTGGAACTCCACCTAAACCATCCATAATTAATTGTTTTAGCGACCAACCGGCACAATAACCAGTTAACATTGATAAATCATGTAAATGAATATCGGCATTTCGATGAGCATTAGCAATTTCTTCATCATACACCTCACTCAACCAGTAGTTAGCGGTAATCGTTCCTGAGTTACTTAAAATTAACCCACCGACAGAATAAGTTACCGTTGAATTTTCTTTTACCCGCCAATCGGTAACATTAACATAACTATTAACAACCTCTTTATAATCTAAAATAGTTGATTGCATATTACGCATTTTTTCATGCAATTTACGGTATAAAATATAGGCCTTAGCTACTTCAATATAGCCAGCCTTGGATAAAACGATTTCGACACTATCTTGAATATCCTCGACCTTAATAATATTATCAACCACTTTAGGAGCAAAATCCGCTGTTACTTTTAAAGCTAAAAAATCAATTATTTCATCCGTATAATTAACATTTTCCGCTTCAAATGCTTTCTTCATAGCTACCCCAATTTTTGATAAATCAAAGTTAACTATTTTTCCTTCTCTTTTTCTTACTTTATACATATTATTACCTCCTCCGATAAAGTATTTATTTATCTAATTTTTAAATTAGGAAAATCATTTTCTAATTCTTTTACTATATTATTTATTTCTGCCTGACTAAAACTATGCAAACCTTTTTTTATAACATTTTCACTATCCACAAAATTTTGTAGATAATATTTTTCTGTTGATCCCAGATAATAGCATATTTTTTTAATATCTTCCAAAGTATGAAACTCCTTAACCATTGTTGTTCTAAATTCATGATCAATCGCACTTTCTTTAAGGATCTTAATACTCTCCATTATCACACTAGTATCAAAGTGTTTATGTCCAATGGTTAAACCATATTTATCCCAGGTATTTTTAACATCCATGGCAACATAATCTAATAAATGCTCATCAATTAACTCTTTTAGCAGTTGCGGATTACTACCATTAGTATCTAATTTAACCTTAAAACCTAAATCTTTAACTTTCTGAATAAATAGACGCAGATCTTTTTGTAATAAAGGTTCTCCACCACTAATACAAAGACCATCGATTATTTTTTTTCGTTTATCTAAGTAACTAAAAATATCTTGTTCCTTTATTTTACCTTGACTAGCATCATTATTAAGTAGAGTCCCATTCTGACAAAAAGGACATTTAAAATTACAACCTCTAGTAAAAATAATACAGGCTACATAACCAGGATAATTGACTAATGTAACTTGTTCAAATCCATCAATAACCATCATATCACTCTACTTTAATTTCCCCATATTTAATGCCCAATTTAGCCATATCATTTAATAACTCCATAATTTTTTTATCAGATATATTTTTTATACTAACAACTATCTTAGTTGAAACTAGACTCTGATACTTACTATCATAAGCTAATTGTTCATTCAAATGCTTCTTTTGATAAATATTATTAAAAGGTTCATAAAGATCTTGATTATTTATCTTTCTTATACCATAGATCGATTTATCAATGGCATTTAATTCTTTCAAAATATCTTTATCATAGGTTTCCACTAAATTAAAATTAAGTTTACTTTCTAAAATGAAATCTTTTATCTTATTATTCATAAAGTTAAGTATTTCAAAACCTAAAGTAATTGCTTTATCATCAGTTTCTTTATCACTGGCATTTAATAAAGCTAAAACCCCTTCTTTTAAACCAATAAAACCAATATTTAAAGTACCGTTTTTTAAAACTTTACGCACTTTTTGATTAGGTTCTAGTTTATCCGCATCAATTAGTAGATTGTTTTCAAATAAATAGCGAAAATTTTCCCGATATTTATTAGCTTGAAGTTCAAAGCGTTGCAGTAATTGATTTTTTGTCAACTCCATTACTTCCCCTAATTCCTGATAAAAAATCTTTAAATCTTTTTGGCTATATTTTAGTCCCAACCTAGCTAAATTAATGGTTGTTGTTGATAAAATTATTTTCCCTAATTGATTTTGATTACTGCCTACAATTTTTTCTCCCGAACTAAAATATTCCGTATCATCAAAGGTAAAAGTAATATTTTTCTTCGCACATAATAGTCTTGTTACATATTCTAAATAATTATAATTAACTGTTTTAGGATATAAATTAATATTCTTATTAATTTTAAAAACAGTTACAACATTATTTGTTCTAGGCAAATAATCTAAAGCTGCTAAATAATTTTCAATGATTAATTTACCTTCTAAACTAGTATTATTACCTAAACTAATGGATACTTTATTATTATTAATATTAAAATCTAAATTTTCTAGTTTCTTAATGACTTTAATAAAACTATTTTTTAAAGCCTTTTTTTGTTCTTGCCAACTATCTTTATAAGCTTTATTAAAAATATCTAAAACATAATCATTATTAATAAAAGATTCAAATATTTTCATTTCAAAAGCCATCGTCTTAATTTTATCAAGAATGTTTTCCACTTGCTTCATATTAATATAATTAATCAAACCATTTATACTTAAATATTTCGTTAAATTATCCCGAAAACTTTTTTTAAAATGACTTAACACATATCTTTCTAGGATAAAGTCTATGGCCGGAATAACTTGTTCACCAGATTGTTCCTTTTTAATATTAATTATTGTTTCTAGCATTTCTTCAAGATCATCGTAATAATCATTAACTTTAAAATTACTAAAATCTAATAAACTGGCTGAGGTTGTCCCTAAGGTATAATAATTTATATCATGAATATAGATAATTCCTTCTTCATGAGCCCGAATATATTTAGCTTCTAATAAATAAGCTTTGGAAAACTCATCAGAAATAATTTTACCAAAATTAATAATTTCTTCCATTGGTGTTTCATTTTTATCACTCTTAACTTTTAAACCAATTTTCTCAATAGCTTTAACAAACTTATGCTGTTGTTTAACATTAAAGGCTTCTCTAGATGCTGTTCTTTTTAAGCGATAGTTATTAAATGAGCTATAGACATCATGAAATTTTTCCGCCTTTAAGGTCTTTTCAATAATATCTTGAATATCTTCCACATTAATTGTTTTTCGATCTTGATAATTAGTTTCAATATCTTTTAAAACACCTTCATAGACCTTATTAACATCTTGTTTATTATAATCGTCATAAATACTATCAAAAGCATGCTTTATCGCAATCGCTATTTTAGTCCCATTAAAATTAACTCTTTGGCCACTACGTTTAACAACAATCAATTCATCAAATACTTCTTCTTTCATAGTAATTATCTCCTATTGTTAATTTAATTATACTACTGCATATAAAAATATCAATGTTTTTTTTCTCTTTTTTTGACAGTTTTACATTTTATTTTTTTTGTTTTTTTGATATTTTTCCTAAAAAAAACATCTACCCCATATCTAATAAGGGTTAGGCGTTTTTTTAAATGTCTAATTAATTTTTTTGTACTTAACACTTTTATTTATTACCTTGACAGTTCGATTTCCATCTTGAAATCTTAAAATTACTTAATCCAACTTTGGCTTTTAGTATATCGGTTAGGGATACATAATTTTCGCGATTTATTGTTTTAGTATTTATTTCTTAATCTAATACTTGTAATTTTTCCATCTTTCTTCTCCAACTTCATTTAAAAATTCAAACAATACCATAATTTTCTTATTGATAATTATAGAATTTCATGGTTGAAGTTTTTTTCTTTTCTCCTGATGCTTCCCAATATTTAATAAAATACCGATTCCCGTCATACTAACTAATAAAGATGAGCCACCATAACTTAAGAAAGGTAATGTTACTCCCGTAACCGGGATTAATCCTATAACAACCATTAAGTTCATAATTGCTTGAATAATTATTTGAAAGATAATCCCAAAGGCTAAATATTTAGCAAACAAATCCCTTTGGCGAAGGGCAATTTTTATACCACTATATAAAAGGAGGCCAAATAAACTAACCGTTATTAATGCTCCCATAACTCCTAACTCTTCACTAATAATGGAAAAGATGAAATCGGTCTGTGGTTCCGGCAAATAAAAATGTTTCTGTCTGGAGTTAAATAACCCCATTCCTAAAAGACCACCCGGTCCAATCGCATACAATGATTGAATAATTTGAAAACCTGTACCCAGTGGATCTTTCCAAGGATCAAGAAAAGATATAATCCGATCCATTCGATAAGGAGCAATTAAGACAATGATAACTACTCCAATAATTCCTAGAAAACCGATACCGAAAAAAAATTTCATATTAACACCGGCAATAAAAAGAAGGACAATAATGCTGACAACTAATATCATTCCTGTCCCAAAATCTGGTTGCAACATAATTAAACCAAAGATAAGAAGTGTTAATAAAAGAATAGGTAAAACCCCTTTTTTGACATTCTTTATTAGCTTATTTTTTTTGACCAAATAACGACTAGTAAACATAATTAAACCAAGTTTAGCCGCTTCACTTGGTTGAATGCCAAATGATCCAATCCCAAACCAACTTCGTGATCCATTTCTAATTGATCCAATACCCGGAATAAGAACCAATACTAAAAATAAAAGACAGATACCTAAAATGAGTCCTGCCTTCTTATAATAAATTTGATAATCTATTTTTCTTATTATGAACATTAATGTATATCCTACTAAAATGAATAATAATTGCATCTTCACATATTTGAATGCATCATTAAATTTATATGCTGCCCAAATATAAGAAGATGAATATATCATTAAAAGTCCAAATCCTATTAAAAGTGTTACTGTGGTAAAAAGAAGTACATCATATCTTTTTTTCAAGTTCATACCACCTTTATAAATTTTATAACCAAACCCCAAAGAATATTCCAGCCATCGCTAAAAGTAAACCGACAACCCAAAATAATTTAACAATATCGGTCTCTTCCCAACCCAATTTTTCAAAATGATGATGAAGAGGTGACATAAGAAAGATTTTTCTTTTAAAGAACACAATGGCTATGGTCTGAATAATAACGGATAAAGTCTCAATAACAAAGACGCCGGCCACCACTAATAAAGTGATTTCCCTTCTGGTTAAAATGGCCATGGCCGCCATGATACCCCCTAAGGCCAGCGAACCAGTATCCCCCATAAATATTTTAGCTGGATGCGTATTATAGATCAGAAAACCAAATAAACTACCAACTAAAATAAAAGTAAATATTCCCATATCTTGATATCCAGCCATTAACGAAACTAACCCGAAAGCCACAAAAGCAATAGCCGATAACCCTCCAGCTAAACCATCTAAACCATCCGTTATATTAACCGCATTTGAGCAACCAACCAGAATAAATAAAATAAATACTCCATAAAACCAGCTCATCTCAATATTAATCCCTAAAGTTGAAACAATTAAAGCCGTCTCGCCCCCGTTTTTAATATATATATAGAAAAAACCAATCGCAATAATAACCTGAGCGACTAATTTTTGAATGGTACTAAGTCCCTCATTCTCTTTCTTTTTGATACTCAGTAAATCATCAAAAAAACCAATAATAGCATATCCTAAGAAAACCAGTAAAACAATGGCTAAATTATCCGTAAATTCAATTTTATTAGTAATAACTAAAATAAGGGTTGATAAAAAAGTAGGAATAATAAAAATTAATCCACCCATCGTCGGGGTTCCTTCTTTTTTCTTATGGTTTTCCCCAACAAAAATGCTTATTCTTTGACCTAATTTTATTCTTCTTAAATAAGGAACTAAAAAGAGTCCTAAGGCACTAGATAGTAAAAAACCAATCATCACCGCAAAAATAGCTTTCGTTAATAATAGCATATTATCACTCCCATACTTGCATATAAAATTATACTACATCTATTTATTAAAATATTATTAAATCCACCAATTATACATAAGTTTACATTAATCTCCTAATAATAGACGCACTTTTGAACCTTCGGCTAATTTAGTACCGGCAGCCGGTGATTGTTCTAAAACCTTATTCCCCAAACCAGTATAAATCACTTCAAAACTATACAGTTCCTTATTGGCTTCTTTGACTTCTTTACCGATTACATCTGGTACAACAGCATAACGTTCACTATCCCATTGCATAACACGATCAATGGCTCCTTCTTGTTGTTTAATATCTAAAGCATCAATAACATCAATCAGAATTCGCCTAGCAATGGGAGCCGTTGTATAGCTGGATAAGAGGGCAGTATTTTTGGGATTATCAATGGCAATATATAAGACTGCCTGGGGATTATTAGATGGTACAATAGCTATAAAACTCATAATATAATTATTGACTAAATATTTACCATCCTTGACTTTTTGCGCTGTACCGGTTTTGCCACCAATGCGGTATCCTTCAATATAAGCATATCTTCCTCCACCTCTAGCTACCACACTTTCTAAAGCATAACGCATTGTCGCACTTGTTGCTTCACTAATCGTTTTTCTAATAAAAGTCTTATCAAAGGTTTTAACAATTGAATTAGTTTCTGGCTCGGCAATACTTTTTACTAAATAAGGTTTATATAAAGATCCGCCATTAATAACCGCACTAACGGCGGTAACTTGTTGAATCGGCGTGACACTAACTCCTTGACCAAAAGCCGTCGTAGCTAATTCAAGATTACCAACCTTATCTAGCGGAAAAATAATCCCCGTTGCTTCACCATTAAGATCAACCCCAGTTTTTTCTCCAAAACCGAATAAACCTAGATAAGAGAAAAGCCGTTCTTTACCCAACATTAATCCTAATTTAACAAAGCCTGGATTCGTTCTGGTGAATACGGCAACATTTTGAATCATCATTTTCCTTGATA
>CAZHWO010000007.1:0-3075 GCA_964536075.1 uncultured Muribaculaceae bacterium
AAAACAGATGCATGGTAAGCATCAGAGGACTGTTCAATTCAGTCATTCAGCACCAGTAGTGAATCTGTTCGAACTTTTAATAGTTTGGGCTTAAATATAGAATCTAGATTCAAACAAGGATTGGGATTTTTCTTGAAATGAAGAAAAAGCTGAACTGTCGACAATTAAAATTAAAAGCAAATAATGGGAAAAATTACTTGACAGATTGTACTCGTGAAGCAGCAACTATTATGTTAACTAAATGTTGTGCTTTAGAATTATCAAAATATAATATTAGAGTAAACACCGTTAGTCCATCACTAACATTAACACCGCTTGGAAGACAAAGTTATTCAGAAAAAGAATTGAGGATACAGCTAATCTTTTCACTTTCTTATTAAGTGATAAAGCCGATTACATTAACGGAGAAAACATTAATATCAATGGTGGTATTTTATTAAAATAAAACTGATACTTTAAAAGAAATTTCAGTATAAGCTAAACATTTCAATTAAAGAGACAAATACATATAAAAAAGCTCTAACTACTGGTAGTTAGAGCTTTATATAAATCATCTGGATAATTAGTAATAAATTGTAATTGTTGAACGATTATTCCATTCTGTTTTCCACCAAATAGTTCTTTAGCGATTTGAATATCCTTTCTTGTAATGGTTGCTATCATTATTTCTTTTCGTCTACTTAATTCCTGAGTGATTATCCCCATATTGACCATACTTATATCAATAACATAAAAATCAATATCAACGTAGGTCAAATTAAATAAAGTTACAATTAGACCTAGTTTTCGATCATTAATAATCTCATTTAAAAGGTATAGAGTTCTTTGGACTGGAGTACATATATATACATTTAAAGTCGGAAACTGTAATAGATAATCCCTCAAAATAGTTATATATCTAGCAGCATTAGTGGTTTTTTCTTCCAGATTTTCCTCTGTGACATCTAATAAATAAATCGGTAAAATATTAAGGACAACCTTTTTCCCCGTGTTAGACATCAATTTTAAAGCCTCAGTTAAAGGAAGAACATTATATTTACTCATTTTTTCCAGTTCTTCTAAAGTATAATTAATTCCCACTTTCTCTTCATAAAAAGTAGGATCAACTATTACTACAATGTCATCTTTGGTAATGGTTGTTGAAAGAAAAACACCTTTTATTATATCATTAGTTAAAGCCTCTTCAAAAAAGTCGGCCATACTGGTATTTTCATCTTTTTGATAAATAATCTCCATTTATATCACCTTGTAAAATTTATGAAATAGAAAGGAAAATATGCTAATTTAAAGAAAAAAGCTGATCTTCGCATGATCTCTTTAATTTCGTCAATAATAATTAATGGTGATTAATTATGACAAAATCCTTCTTTATTTATGTAATTATTATTTCATTATTCTTGCTATATAACTACTACAGTCTGCCTAAACAAAATATTTATGTTTTTAGTGATAATAATGAACATCATCGCTTTACTCTATATTTAGATAAATATAATTTTAACCATAATGAGTTAGATTTTTTAGAAAATTATGGCATTGATATCTTAAGCGTCTATCCTCGTAATAATCTAAAATTAGATCTGGAGGAAATAAAGATTAAATTAACCGAGTTTCATTACTATACCGAAGAATACTTAGAAAAGAAATATCGAGATGTTTTAAAAAGATATAGTTTATATGATGACATGGAAAAAATTGATCTTTATGGCATTAATATTGATAAATTAGTCGTTTATTCAAATATGGAAAATATTAAGAATTTAATTAGCGATTATCCTAAAATTACTTATGAAAATTAACTTAGAGTTGTTTAATTGGTCAATTTAAAGTATAATGACAAATAGGTGATATATATATGGAAAGATTACAAAAAATTATTGCCGCGGCTGGAATTACTTCTAGAAGAAAAGCGGAAGAATTAATTAAACAAGGCAAAGTAAAAGTTAACGGCCAAGTCATTACTGAAATAGGTACTAAAGTTGGCGATAGAGCCCAAGTTGAGGTCAATGGTATCAAGATAAATATGGAAGAAAAAGTCTACTATTTATTAAATAAACCAAGAGGAGTGGTAACTACTACAGCCGATGATAAACATCGTCAGACCGTTATCGATTTATTACCAAAAGATAAAAGAATTTATCCGATTGGACGATTAGATTACGATACAACGGGAGCCTTACTTCTTACTAATGATGGCGAGTTTGCTAATTATTTAATGCACCCTAGTAATGAAATTGAAAAAGTTTATGTGGCCAAAATAAAGGGTATTCTTACCGGAGAAGCTATTTATCAGCTAACGCATGGTCTTTTGATTGATAATATTAAAACCAGTAAAGCCAAAGTTAAAATCTTAAAAAAGAATCGTGAAGAACATCACAGTATTGTTGAATTAACTATCCATGAAGGTAAAAATCATCAAGTAAAAAAAATGTTTGAAACTTTAGGTTATGAAGTTCTAAAGTTAAAAAGAGAAAGCGTTGCTTTTTTGGATGTGAAAGATTTAAAATCAGGGGCATATCGTTTGTTAACGCCTAAAGAAATTTCTAAACTATATGTATTAAGTCAGAAAAAATAGAAAATTTATGGAAAAAACATAAATTTTTTTTGTAGTAACTTATTAGTGAAAATATTATTTGCTTTTGTCAAAATTAATATGATATAATCAAATTAGAATAGGAGTAGTGATGACATCTCTATAACTATTAAAAAAAATTAAAAGGAGGAAATTAAAATGGATTATTATAGTGAATATTCAACTTACGATTATACTACAAATTATGGATCATCATCTGATGAAGTAGCAGGCTTATTAGCAGCTATTTCTGGAGGAGCTATGCTATTATATTGGGCAATAATGATATTTGTTTTAGTATGTATGATTAAAATATATACCAAAGCTGGTCGCAAATGGTGGGAAGCCATTGTGCCTATCTATAATATTATTGTTCTTCTTGAGATAGTCGAATTACCTCTATGGTATATTGCTTTATTTTTTGTACCTTTTGCTAATATCTATGCCGTGTTTAAAATCTATATTGAATTAGCTCATAAGTTTGGTAAATCAACGGGCTTTGG